>CANRIJ010000030.1 GCA_947630635.1 uncultured Spirochaetaceae bacterium
GCTCCTATGTAGCCTGTCTTAGTATTCAGGCTCTGCATGTATGTCGATGGGATGATTGTAAAGAGCCCCCACATCTGCATTGCCATTAGGCACATGATGGCTCCTAAAAGTATATACCACCATGGTCGTGCTTGACCTAGGTATCGTCCAAGAAGCGCAGCTAGCGTTGCCATTATAGTGAAGGTTATGGACATTCCCAGAGCATAAGTCAAAGAGAGTCCAAATGCTCTCTTTGGGCTTGCGTCTTTCCCTACAAATCCCATAACTAGTGGGATAGTTGAGAGTGCGCATGGAGTTATTGAAGTGACAATGCCTCCCAAAAGTGCAAAGAGCGGAGCAAGTGCCGCGCTCTTTAGCATTATGTCAGATATGCTAGTGAGAAATGCGTTCACTTTCTTCTACCATGTCATCGAAGATCGAGTTGAGCTCTTTGCCATTAAGATAGCCGAGCCTTGTGGTAAGCACATGCTCTCCAGTCTCTGTAAGCTGATACATCAAATATTGGCTGATATTGTTAGTAGGATAATATGGCTCTCCGCCGGGAAGATAGAAGGCCGATGTAGGGGTTGCAATCATTGGCACATAATCCAGTACTTCAGGCACCTTTTCCAAATCGATGTAGTAGATATCCACATCCTCCCTTTCATCTGCGATTTTCTCCATAATTGGAATCATCTGTATGCAGGGCTGGCACCAATTCTCGCCAAACATAAACATTGTGGGTTTATCAAGGGAGTCCAGAATTTCATCATTGAATCTGTAGGCCTCTACATTCTTAGAGAATGCAAATACCGGTATTAGCGCTAAGAGCAATATCAAGAGTGCTGTCTTCTTCATTTCATTACAACCAGGTTTCCTCTTCTTGAGAGGCTTCTTTCTCCGCTGTCGAGAACTGGAGTCTCTATGTTCTCAACGCCGCCTCTTTCAGTCACATAGCCATCCTTCTCGAGTATGGCTTCTGTCGCTTTCTCATCTTTAGTCTGCTCCATTTGTGGATCTAAGCCGATTATAGATGTCATAAGCGCAGGTCTCTTCTCATCTGCTGCATCTACGCTCTTTTCCCTCTCATCAAGCTCATCCATCTCTCTTTCTATTCTAAGAGCCTTCTCTTCGGGACTGGGATATGGATCTTTTGTTGTATATCGCTTTAAGAAAAAGACTCCCACGATTAGGAGAACCACAATTATAGGTATTATTATTGCCCAGACAGTTTTTGCTTTCATTTTCCGTTTCCCACTTTGAATATAACAATGTCTTTTAGAAATGAGAAATAAATTACAGATTTTTAAAAAGTGTAAATTTCTGATAAAACTTTGTTGCTAATTTGTTGCCCATTACATAAATTATCTTAGGGAGAATTAATTAGTCGGTATAGAATGCAGAGAAGCACTGAGAAAACAAGGCTTAGCGAGATGCTGCCTTCATGCATAGGAAAACTCAGTTTGCAGGAGAGAAGAGTATATGGTTTCCTTCTGAAGAATGAGGATAGAATAAAGACCTTGGATATACGCGAGATTGCCGAGGGGGCAGATGTCAGCAGATCGACGTTTGTGAGATTTTGCAAGGCATTTGGCTATAAGGGATTAAAGGATTTTAAGATAGCCTACGAAGCTGGCAAGAAGAAGAATTACATGAAAATCGAAAAGCTCGATAAGCTGTCAAAAAGCGAGGAGATTATCTCTGCATTTACTGATGCCCTTGAGAAAATCACTGAGGCGAATCTATCTGAGCAGAATATAAGCAAAACAAAGGATATAGCGGTGCTCTTAAAGGATAAAAGGCATGCTTTTGTCCATTTGTCTTCTGAGCTAAGTGACCTAGAGGTCTATATAAAGCGTCTATTTGAGAGTGTAGGCATAATAGTGGAATTTATTTCCTCTTCGAAGGATATTTCATTAACTAATGAGGGCGGATCTCTGATTGCTATTTCCAACGAGAGCAGCTTTGTTGAGCTTGGATCTCTTATAAAGGCAGCTAGGGAGAAGGGTCTTAAGAGTGTTCTCCTTACATCTGTTATCGGAACATACAGCGCAAATAACGCCGATTACACAGTTTCTCTATTCAACAGCAGATTGATAAGCCAAGACAGAGCCTATCTATTTAGATTGTCGCTTTTAATCTTCCTAGAAGAGCTGAGACTCCTTCTATTCTAGGAGTTTCTCAGCTTCATTAGCTTGTCATCGGCGGTTCTGAGAGTCTTAAGCATCTTAGTAAGAGTGGAAGAATCTATATATCCGAAGAGCTTTTCGCCTATCTCATTCAGATTTGCCTTTATTTCTTCATAGAGCTTTGTGCCTTCTTCCGTAAGTTCTAAAGGAGTCTTATAGATCTTTGTCTCAGACACTTCGCTTTTTTTCAGTATCCCTCGCTTCAAAAGCTCTCTTGAGTCTCTGGAGACTGCTGTCTTGTCGACAAAGGCCATCTCTGAGATGACTTTTGGAACAAGAGGCCCCTTTTCTCCTAGAATATATATGATCATGTATTGAGACGAGGCCAGAATAGACCTCTCTTCCTGAAGAGTAATCTTGCCGAATTTTCTGCCAAAACTCACGAAGGCAAATAGCAGTGAGCTGTATTTGTCGTTCATCTTTATTCCCTCATTAGGCTATTAATAGTGTATTCCGAAGAAAAGACGTATCAAGGGCAAATTAAGTAAAATTTGATAAATTTTGCTATTTTGCTAAAAGTCTGCCACTATTCTTCAAACTCAATGGGTATTTTTTGATATGCTGATTTCGGTAATCGAAAGAATAATGCCAAATATTGGAAATCTTGATAAGTATCACAATTTGTGTTTTTCCAAAAAAGAGGCATCCATTGAAAGATGTTTCTCTAGGATATGATTCTTATGGAAGAGTACGACTAGAGCGAAGTTCATTATACGCTTCGGTAATAGAGGTATTAAGACATTTGTAGTAGACGCGGACTTTTAGTCGAATATATCAGTTAATACTGAGGAAGAGTCATCATGGCGATTCGCTCTTTGACCTTATGTATGGAAGGCTTGGAACAGCGGAATGCATTGAAGAGTGTCGGGGCGTTTGTTACCGAATAGGTAAGTAACTTAGCAGATCGTGGTTGAGTAGCGAACAGTATACATCGTCTAAAACATTTATAGGTTTCCAGCAATATGGTGAATTTGTTTTTCAATCCGTCTGTTATATTAGAAGCAGGCATGAAGTTAAGTTCTTTATGGATTTTTTCGGGTACGCTCTTATTGTTATAAATCATGATGCTAAGTTATATGGCCTTTCAGTTGTTAGTGAGATTTACGGTTCAGTAGTCCCTTGGGATTTGTGCGTTACGTTTTTGAAGTCATTCTAGCTAAGTTCGTAACGTGCTGTATATCATTCTCTGATAATGAATGAGGAAGCGTTGGAGTTAGGAGTGCGATACTGGACTTGTAGCTCCAGTGAAATTAAATATTATGGATATGGTTGCTCCGCAGCATCCGTACTTGCAGAAGGTATGAGCGAAGACTGTTATCTTTCCATTGCAGCTAGTTATGACTCTCGTCATCGATTTCATCTTGCGGTGAGGAAGGAGAAGGGCATCACCTCGTTTTTCCCGTGTCTTCATATTTGTATCTGATTTCATAGTCACACGACACCATGGGAAGTGATATTCTGATGCTCTTGTTGATTTGTTTTATGAAGTGAGTTTGGATTGATCTCAAGTGTTCGTCTACCGATGTATTATCGGAGGAAGTGAAGACGAAAAGTGACAGTATGAATAGAAGCGCCGGGATTAAGCAGATCAAATTGTTTTTATGCATGGGATTATTTAATCTTTTTGATATTGAGAGTCTAGGGATATGGGGTCGGTTGATTTGTTCTGCAAATTCAATCAGAAATCATTTTTAGATTCGTTAGGTGCATTTTCTAGTCTGTAATATAAAGAATTATTATTTTAATAGGGATGTCATGAAAAGGCACAAAATTTAATTTTCTTCAGTTTTGGTCTTGTTACAGGATCCAGATGGCCAACAAAAGGCTGAATTCATTATGAGGATATGGTCATATGCTCTAAGTTTAAAAAGCCACAATTGTCAATTTGCTAGTTTTGAAAATCAAGTAGGGATCTTCGTTCTGCTTATGAGATTGATAAGGTTAGAGCCTTTTTTGAAAAGGCCATTAATGTTATGGGCTTGTATAAATTTTTTGCAATAAGGAAAATGTTTCGTTAATTGAGTTGATATGAATTATAAAGAGTTCTTAGTTTATGACAAAAGAAAAGAAAAGGATCTGACGTATAAGGTCGACTCTGTCACGCTTAGTGAAGACGAAAAGATAATCTTTGTCAAATTTACCAACAGAGATAAAGCATATTCTTATAGTTCGGATAACATTGTTTTTCTTCGGGATCCCGAGAATATCGACTTTAAAGACAAGAGACCATATCGTATAAATGCGCAGGGCGACGAGGAAGAGATCGAAGACGTTAGGGAAATATTGAAGTTCGGAGACTACATGAATATCAGGTGCTGGAAAGAAGACGAATCATCGCCTAATGGCAGGATGAGCTCCATGATCCTTCCCTCTGAGTCTTTTGTCCTTAAGGACAACGACGTTGTTGGCGCTGGAAAGTCCGATGCAATTAATTACCTAAAGAAGATCGCGGGTGCTGAAAGCAATCATTCCAAGTCGGAGAATGCGACTGTTGGGAGCGATGATTCTCAGAGCGATGATACGATTGACGGGCAGGGTAAGAACTTTTTGGAGAGCGAGTTATCCTCTTTGGACTATTCGCTCCGCTCTGTACTTTTCGAATACCTTAACTATGATAAGAAGAATGTTGCTAAACGCAGTGACTCGAAGCCGGTGATTGCCCCGTTTTCTACGAACATCTCCCAGCTTGAAGCGATAAGAGCGGCCATTGATAACCAGATATCCGTAATACAGGGACCTCCTGGGACCGGGAAGACTCAGACGATACTGAATCTCATAGCG
Organism: uncultured Spirochaetaceae bacterium; assembly: GCA_947630635.1. Taxonomy (GTDB): domain Bacteria; phylum Spirochaetota; class Spirochaetia; order Sphaerochaetales; family Sphaerochaetaceae; genus Ornithospirochaeta. The sequence goes on from CANRIJ010000030.1 coordinate 4,950, forward strand.
AATCTCCTTTACCGCGGAGAGACCGTCGCAGTAGTGTCAGGAAACAACGAGGCGACGAGGAATGTCTTCGAGAAACTCGAGAAGGAAGGTCTCGGGGTTATATCGGCCAATCTCGGTAAAAAAGAAAACGTCAGCATTTTCATGGAGAACCAGCCGACGCTTGTGGAATTTAAGGGAACGCTATCGAAATATTCTGATAAACCGCTTGATAGTGAAGTCGGCGTCCTTGAGGAGAAAGTCAGGGACTTACTTACTTCTGAGCGATGCCGATCACGATACTTCTCGTTGATTAGTGAGTATAAGTTTGAGTCTGACAGATTTGAGCTAGATCCCGAGACGGCGAGGAAGAACCTTCCGCATAAGCTCTCTCGTATCAAGGGATCCAATTCCGTCAAGAGCGCCATGGCGCTAATCGAGACTCTCATGGAGAAAGGGCAAGGTGGCTTTTTGGGAAAACTTAGGATATTTCTTCGCTACGGAGTCTGGCTTGGAAAGAGAAGAAACGTGGGAGACATTGTGACGAACCTTTCTGCACTTTTTTATGGTGAGAAGATTGGCGAACTTGGGAGGGAAATAGAGAAACTCGACAATAAATATTCTGAAAAAGAGCGTAAGGAAATTATATCTGAATACTATGAGATATCCTCGAAAGCATTATTCGGAACTCTCAAAGGATGCTTCGGCGCTATGGAGGACATCAGTTTTTCAAATGTGCGGGGAGATTGTAACTATTATAAAAACAAAAAGTTCATCAAACGCTACCCAATCGTATTGAGCACTACGTTTTCAATCAGGAACTGCAGTCCTAAGAAGAACTTTCTTTACGATTACGTTATCATCGACGAGTCGAGCCAGGTGAATCTTACGAGCGCAGTCTTAGCACTTTCATGCGCCCGGAACGCAGTGATTGTGGGAGATCTTATGCAACTTCCTCATGTCGTACCAGAGGAATATAAAGTCGTTTTCAATGAGATCCGTAAATGCCATAAGCTTCCCGAATATATCGATTACGTTAAGTATAGCCTACTTGAGAGCATGGTTCGGAAGTATGGTGATAACGTTCCATCCATTCTTCTCGATGAGCATTATAGGTGTGACCCTGAGATCATCGGGTTCTGTAACAAGCGTTTTTATGATGGCAAGCTTCTTGTTCGGACCGAACACAAGAAAGGAAACGGGATTATTATAGTAGCAGACACTCAATCGTTTTCCGTTTCTGACAAGGTCGGCAAGATGAAGCTCGTGAATGAGAGGCAGGCTAGAATTATAAGAGACGATATTCTTCTAGGAAGCGAGAGCGGTAACAGGGACATCGGAATCGTTGCACCTTACCGTGCTCAAGTTGAATATGTGCAAAGGGAATTCTCAGATATTGTGAAAGGCGAGGATATCCTTGTTGATACCGTCCATAAGTTTCAAGGAAAGGAACGCTCCGTGATGGTTCTTTCCACGACGACCTACGATACCAGAGTCTATGACGACCCCGAACACATTGATTTTCTAAACAACCCGAATCTGATAAACGTCGCAATCTCCAGGGCTAAGGACAGACTCTACGTTATTGGCAGCACGACGGCCTTTTCCCATAAGGGGACGCTCTTAGGAGACCTCAATGAATATGTCTCATACCTGCACGGAGATTCGAGAAGAGCAAGAAGTGGGGTGCGTTCGGTTTTTGACCTCATGTTCAGCGATTACTCTCCAGCTTTGGAAAAAATGCGTAGAAGGCTTCTGAGGATATCTGAATTTGAGAGCGAGAACATAATCGCTACTGTCATTAAGGATATCATCGACACCGAAAAATACGGGCTCTTAGATTTTATGCATAACTACCCTCTCCGATTTCTTGTTGATCCCGATACGATTAGAAACGGAGAGGACAGAGACTTCGCCCTTCGTTCTGGCACTCATTTGGATTTTGTAATCTACCGCAAGCTAGACAAGGGCACAAAGCTTGTCGTGGAAGTCGACGGCAGACAGCACGAGAAGCCAGTTCAAAAAGCGAGGGACGAGCGCAAGGATAGGATTTTGAGTGAAGCAGGCATCTGTCTTGTAAGGATAAGGACCTCGGGATCCGAAGATCCTAAGGACGTTATAGAAAACGCCCTGTCTTTGACAGTTTAATCTGGAGTCTGGAATTCTCTTCTGCTCTTTTGTGATTTTTCTTTTAATGCACAAATTGGATCTTAAGAATCAAAGAAATCAGTTTCGAATACTGCATGATTATTGGTTCGGATTAACGAAGGCAGAGTCTGTTACGGTGGTTTTGTCTTTCCCTCACTACGAATATTATGACCTTCGTTCTTGTGTTTTTCTCTGTTGGGAGTAATGTATTATTCTTATCTTTAGAGATATGGAAGATAGCCTTGGAGTAAGAGTCTCATGGTATTTTTTTCTTTTGATGACCTGAAAATTCAAGGTTATCTGGAAATAATAGAAGTGGCTGTTATTTATTATTGTCGGTATTGAAAATTATTACAGGACAGCCAAGTTGGAAGTAAGATATCTTTGGAAATAGCCTTTGATCGTTTTGGCTTTGTGTGAATGGTAAAAAAAATTTTGAGAGTATTAGTTTTCATAATTTCGTTTGGATATTGTTTTAAAAATTTGAGTTTTTAATAAAACAATTTATGAAATTGACTCTTTGATAGGAATTTGTATATACAGGCCATCTTGTTTTCTTGATAGATAATGTATTCCTTTGAACAGACTATGTCTGGAATTAGAAAACGGATTAGGGATAATTCACAGAAAAGGCAGATGGTGCATATTGGTTTATGACAATCGTAGAATTTAAATATTGACACCCCCCCTATAGAATTTTCTATCGGAGGCGTTTATGGATGTTCAAAAAATTGATATGTTTTTTACTATGAACGGAAAAAACTTCCTTCTAATAAGAGTGTTTTCATCAGGGAAAAGCTGGAAGCCATTGACGATAAGGGCTACTCTGCAGTTTCTTCAGTAGAATTAAAAAATCCTACAACTTTGTTTTTCATAAGCTTTTTTCTTGGAGGAATTGGAGTTGATTGTTTCATGCTAAGAAAAGTTGCAAAGGGATTAATTAAACTTTTTACTGCTGGTCTTTTGGGATACTTTGGCTGATTGATATCTGTATAGTTAGGAAACAGACCAAAAAATATAATTTTTGAAAACTCATGGATACTATTGAAGGTCTTTGATGTTCTTTTACGTTTGAGAAAAAGTTGGCACTTAAGAAATGAAGTGTTTTTTATTGTTTATTTGGCAGAGGAAACATATTAATTTCAGACTCTTTATGTGAATAAGGGATAAGCCTTTAAATAGAATTATAGTCCTTGGACTGAATAAGATAGGAGAAACGGGTTCGGAAACATTTGGATTGAGAATATAAAATCTTGAACATAATGAATCTTAAAAGAAACAGTTTTCGCATCTTCCAATGAAAAAATAGAAGTAAAAAAGCAAATATGTTTAAGATATCTTAATAAATTGACGAAAACAGTAAATGCAAGAAGATGCAGAATTTAGAGTATGCATTTTGGGTCTTGCCTGATGTTTGTTATGAGTGAAGCGATTGGGGTTATGAAAGGTCGGTATGATCAAAACCAACGTTCGTATTAGTCTTTGCAGAGTACAGAAATCATTTGAAGATTAGTTTTTCATACTGTTTTAAGATTAAGGATATAGTCCTGCGATTATCTCAAGAGAGGGTGGACGTATTGTTTTCACATGAACGTTGATATGCCAAAAAGCATTAGATATTTGCAGGCTTATGATTTAACTGATAGTTTATTTATGGAAGTCCAGCTGGAATTGAAAGAAATTAGAAAATAAAAAATCAGATTTGATATCATATTAAAATCTGACTATAGATATGGGCCCAGTAGGACTTGAACCTACGACCCAGGGATTATGAGTCCCTTGCTCTAACCAACTGAGCTATAGGCCCGTATAGAGCAATTTATCAAAAGTGCTCTTATTCTTCAAGTGCTATACGAACATTGCAATGAAAAGGGCAAGTCCAATCAAGCCGCCGAATATCGATAGTATTTTACCGGCAGTTCTGAGTCTTCTATAAGAGGCTGTTTTGTGTCCTGAGAAACCCAGAATCACCCCTAAGGCTCCTGTAAGAACAGCGAGAGTTCCCATCCAGGCCCAGCCAATTGCTGCCATACTCGATAAAAAAGATATGATGCCAAGCACCAAAGTTGCTACTCCCATAGTTATTCTCCTTAATTGGAAATTAATCGCGACTTCACTTTAAGGCAAATGGCGATTAAAAATGCCATTAGTGCTATACTCGCCTTGGAGGGGTTATGAGAAAGCTATTAATCCTAATATTGGCGCTTTTGGTCTTTGCATCTGCGCTCTTTGCTTCAGACTGGAAATTCGTTTTTGGCGCACTAGATCAGAATCCTGAGATATTATGGGGTTTTCTTCCCTCATATCTAATGGCTGGAGTGGGCTACGATGGCCTAAGGTTTATTCAAGACGATCTTACGGAAATACAGCTTCTCTTCGGCGGTGGTTATAACAATAGAATCATGTGGCAGGACCCAGAGACTGGAGAGATAATCTTCTCTGATCCGCTTATTTACAATGTCATGGATTTTGATTGGGCAATAAGAGTAAAGCAGGGATTTTTATCAGATCCTCTGAATAGCGAAGATGATCTTTTGACACTTACACTCTCATATAACGGCCAATATGAGAGGGCCTATAACTCTCTCATGGTTGGTGATAAATCCTATCCCCAGAAGTTCAATGGGATAACACCAGGTGCAATATCAAGTGTCGATTCATTCCTTGGGGAAAGCTATGATAGCAGGATATATCCCGAGCTCAATGGAGACCATCAGTTCTTAGGTACTCAATTTGCGTTTAATTTAGCCCTTGATATGATGGAGGATTCCATCCACCACAATGATGGCTTTAAGGCTGAGTTTGAGCTTTTATGGGGACCGAAGGCACTTAACAGAGCGCTTGATGGGTATGCAGATTACTTTGTGATGAATCTTGAGGCAGTCGGAGCATATACCCTCTATTCATATGAGACATCAAAGCTCAATTGGTTCTCACTCGTTTTAATTGACAGGGCAGCATTCAGCTGGGTAACCGGAGATGCGGTGCCTGCATTTATTCAGGGGCCAGTCTCTCTTGGAAGAAAGATGAGGGGCTTCAATACCTATACCTATGGCACAGAATTCTCGTTTGTAAATAACCTGGATCTCAGAATAGCCGGCCCTGATATGGGAATAAGGGGACTTGCTCCTAGAATCAATATCTTTGCTGACTTTGGCTGGGCTTGGGGAGACTATTTCAATACCGATATTTCCAAAGAGATATCAGCAAATGGAAACTTCTTATCTTCTGTTGGAGTGCAGTTTACAGTGACAATTTTTGATTTCATTGATTTGGGCTATCAGCTTGCATGGCCTCTTACTGGATGGAACTTCAAAAATGGAACGGGCTATCTGACTCAGGAGGGATACAAGAATCCAGGACTCGTGGGATCATTTACCTTCTTCTTGGATTTCTGATTTCTCTTTCTCCAGTTGAGCGGGGGCGTTCTTGGCATCTGTCAGTTCGCCCTCTTTTTCATCCTTTGCCTTCTGCTTTTTCATGCTTATTAGAAGTGGTGTGAAATCAATGTCTCCCTTGGCATCTCTAGAGCGGCAAAGGCGCTGGAACCTCGGCCTGTTGTAGCGTTGGATGACAATGCATGGGACATTCAGCAAAATCGTATAGGCGATAATGAAAAACCAAGAGGATGGAACTGATAGAAAGAGGACAATAAGGGCAAAAAAGACAGCTAGATCATGGCAAAGCTCAGCTCTCACACCCTCTAAGAGGTACTGCTCTACATACTCTTCTGTGATTCGCCTTTTCTTATCAATTGACTTCTTATTGAATGAGCTTATCGACGGAATAAGCTCCTTCCATCCCTTTATATGAAATATCGTCTGGTAGATCTTTCCGTCTTTTTCGAGTTTTCTTGTCTTGTAAATAGGATATAGCTTGGAAAGGAATCTATAGCCCATGATATTCACTATATTCGAGGCAATAAATTGCGTGAGCACGATAATCAGGGCAATTGGCCAGCCTCTCATGGGAAATATGGTGTCCACCAGCGTATACATTTGAATTCACAACCCTACACGTAGATTAATCAAAAAGAATTTCAAAGTCCACTTAGAAATACTCCTCCTTAATTGAAAATAAGGGACTCCTTTGAGATAATCACACCCATGGAAAATAAGTCAAAGAATCTCAGCCATTGGGCAGATCAGATGGCAGAGAAGATAATAAGAGAGAAGGGCGATAAAGAAGAGTATACTTGCGCCTCTGGAATTACGCCCTCTGGAACAGTTCATATTGGCAATTTCAGAGAGATAATCACAGTCGATTTGGTTGTCAGAGCACTCAGAGAGAGGGGCAAGAAGGTAAGGTTCATCTATAGCTGGGACGACTATGATGTCTTTAGAAAGGTTCCCAAGAATATGCCTAAGCCCGAGGTGCTTGAAAAGTATCTCAGATTCCCGATAACTCTTGTACCCGATACCACCGGAAAGGCAGAGAACTATGCCAGGGCCAATGAGAAGGCAGTAGAGAACATCCTTCCAACCGTGGGTGTCTTTCCCGAGTTTATATATCAGGCAGATAGATATAGGTCAGGATACTATGCAGAGGGAATAAAGAGGGCTTTAGAGAAGAAAGATGAGATTAGAGCAATTCTGAATGAGTACAGAACCGAGGATCTTCCCGAATCTTGGTGGCCTGTATCAGTCTTCTCTAGCTTTACTGAAAAGGATACCACTACCGTTTTAGACTGGGATGGCGGATACAGAATAAGATACCGCGATGATGAGCTGGAGAAAGAAGAGGAGATTGATATAAGAGAGACTCCCAATACAAAGCTCCCATGGAGAATAGACTGGCCAATGAGATGGGAGAGGGAAAAGGTCGACTTTGAGCCGGGCGGAAAGGACCATCTTACTGAGGGCGGCTCATATGATACATCAAAGAACGTTGTAAAGGTCTTTGGCGGTGAGGCTCCCATATCAATGAGATACGATTTTATTCGCCTTAAGGGTATGGGTGGAAAGATATCCTCTTCTGGAGGAGAGGTTGCAGACCTCTATGATGTTCTAGCAATCTATACTCCTGAGATAACAAGGTATATGTTTGCTGGAACGCGTCCAAATGCTGAGTTTGCCATATCATTTGATCTGGATGTTCTTAAGATCTACGAAGACTATGACAACACAGAGAGAATCTATTTTGGCATTACTCCAGTAAAGGAGGAGCGCTTTGAGAAAGAGAAGAGAATCTATGAGCTTTCGCAGGTAGATCCCTTAAATATTCCAACTGAGCCGGGATATCAGATTCCATTTAGGCATCTATGCAATCTTCTTCAGATCTTCGACGGAGATGAGGAGAAGGTATTCTCAAGAACTCCTGGCATAACAGAATCCCAGAAGGAGAGGCTCAGAGTCAGAATGAAGTGCGCGCTTAATTGGCTCAGAGACTATGCTCCAGAGGAGTTTAAGTTCTCCCTATCCGAGGGAAAGAGCGTGGAGCTGGATGAGAATATGAAGAGCGCTCTGAAAGATCTTGAGAAGTATGTGGATGAGAATATGGAGAGCCTTAGCGAGAAGGAGTTCTCAGTCTTTATCTACAAAGCAGCAGAGGACAGCAAAGTCGAGAATAGCGATTTCTTCAGGACTCTTTATACCCTTCTGATTGGCAAGGAGAAGGGTCCAAAGCTTGCTTCCTTCTTGAAAGCAATTGGCAAAGACAGGGTCTTAGAGATACTGAGGCATTGATGTTTAAGCTCCTGAGATTTCTAAAGGGTCATAGAATAGAGGCGTTTCTTGCGCCTCTATTTAAGCTTTTAGAGGCAATCTTTGAGCTTTTGGTTCCGCTCTTTGTCGCATCGCTGATCGATAGAGGAATCCAGAATGGCGATATGCACCACATTCTGATGATGGTACTCTATATGATACTGATGGGCTTTGGGGGCCTTGCTGTTGCAACTATTGCCCAGTGGTTCTCATCAAAAGTTGCATCCTCATTTGCCCATAACATGAAGTCAGAGCTCTTCTCTCATATAAATACGCTCTCACTGGATGAGAGGGAGAAGATTGGCTCATCAACGCTTATAACAAGGCTCACAAGCGACTCAAATCAGGTCCAGAATGCAGTGAATATGTTTCTGCGTCTCTTTCTGCGCAGTCCCTTTATTGTTCTAGGCGCCCTCTTCATGTCCTTTATGGTAGATAGAAGGCTCTCTTTGATCTTTCTCTCTGTTATCCCGATTCTATCGTTAATTGTCTATCTGATTATGAGAAAGACAGTTCCTATGTTCAAAAGGGTGCAGGAGAGACTTGATAGAGTCGTGCTTAGAACTCGAGAGAATCTTGCCGGTGTGAGGGTTCTGAGAGCCTATTCCAAAGAAGAGAGCGAGATGAGGGAATTTTCTGAGGAGCTGGAGAATATGAAGGCCCTTCAGACAAGTTCTGGGCACTTTGGAGCGCTTTTGAATCCTCTTACCATGGTTATAGTCAACTTGGGGGTTGTTCTGATCATCTTCTTTGGAAATAGGCTTTATAGTCTCAATCTTATTGAGATTGGAAGTGTAGTCGCCCTTGTGAACTACATGAATCAGATTCTCACCGAGCTTGTGAAATTTGCAAATCTCATAATCACTCTATCTCGTGGAGTTGCCTCAGGAAACAGAATAGAGGAGGTCTTTGAGATAGAGAGCTCTATTAAGAGCGGAGACGAGAAGGGCGAAAAAGAGAGCAAATACATCGTTGAGTTTGAGAATGTAGGGCTCTCTTATGGCGGCGGTAAGCCTGCAATCAAGGATATAGATCTTCGTTTTAGGCCTGGCGAGAAGATAGGAATAATAGGCGGAACCGGAAGCGGAAAGAG
>CANRIJ010000031.1 GCA_947630635.1 uncultured Spirochaetaceae bacterium
TGCCCTGGCCATGAGGTCACACACTCAGGGGCGATGTATGGGATGAAGAGCTTGATGATTCTTCCGAAGTAAGAGGCGAAATTGGTTATTATTCCATCTCTGAATAGGCTGTTGTAGACAACAGGGGCAGAAAGAACTGCAATTCCATCCATCTTTGTGGGGCTATCAGAGTGCTTTTCTGCAAGCTTTAGTGTCATCGCTCCACCCATAGATACCCCAACTACGTAGAGCCTCTTGTATTTCGATCTTAGATTTCTGTAATAGCTGTCTATAAAGAGAAACCAGGAGGAGAAGTTTGTCTTGGAGAACTCTTTATAGTCTGCGCCAAATGTGGGGATAAGAGGCGCATATACATCAAAGCCTCTTTCATAGGCATAATCGGCTGCCATCTTATACATATGGGGAGTAGTGGGAAAGCCATGTATAAACATGATTGCCTTATCAGAGTTCTGCGTCTTCTCTATTGTCCTGTTGTCTGGAGAGAAGACCTTCTTTTCATCGCTAATAAGCGCTTTTTCCTTCTCATGGTAGAAGACCAATGTTGCCGACCATAGATAGATGAGTATTAAGAGTATGGCTATTGCGATGAGAATAACTATCAGAGTCATAGTATAAGGATAGCAAGCGACAGAATAAAAGGCAGCCGTAAAAGCTGCCTTTTAATTTTCTCCTTAGATAGCGGCTCCGCCTGTTGAGGCAAGTAGCTGCATCATATTCGGAATTACCGACATCAGTACTCCTGCTGCTACAGCAGAGCCTATGACGCCTGCGACGTTTGGTCCCATTGCATGCATCAGGAGGAAGTTCTGAGGATCTGCCTTCTGTCCCTCCTTGGATGCAACTCTGGCTGCCATAGGAACTGCAGAGACTCCTGCGGCTCCGATAAGCGGGTTCACTGGATGCTTGTGGTCTATTGCATTCATGAGTTTTGCAATCAGAACGCCAGATGCGGTTCCAATTCCAAATGCAACCATTCCCAAAAGAAGGATGCCAAGTGTCTCTACGGTGAGGAACTTCTCTGCAGCCATTTTCGATCCAACTGATAGACCAAGGAAGATTGTTACGATGTTCATAAGTGCATTGGACATCGTATCTGAGAGTCTGTTGATGACTCCGCACTCTTTTGCGAGGTTTCCAAACATCAGAGAACCCATAAGCGGTGCAGCAGATGGAAGGAATATTCCGCAAAGTACTATAACTACGATTGGGAATATGATCTTCTCAGCCTTGGATACTGGTCTCAGCTGCTCCATCTTGATCATTCTCTCTTTCTTGGAAGTGAGAGCTCTCATTATTGGAGGCTGGATAATTGGAACGAGTGCCATATATGAATAGGCTGCAACTGCAATAGATCCAAGATAGTCTGGCGCAAGTAGTCTGGTTACATATATTGCTGTCGGTCCGTCAGCACCTCCGATTATTCCAATGGAGCCCGCAACTTCGAGATTGAAGTTGATTCCGGGAATGAAGCTCAAGAGAAGTGCTCCAAGTAGGGCAGTGAAGATGCCGAACTGTGCAGCGGCCCCCAAGATGAGAGTCTTTGGGTTTGCGATAAGCGGACCGAAATCAGTCATTGCTCCAACGCCCATGAAGATCAGTATTGGGAATAGGCCTGATTCGATTCCTGCATCATAGAGAATCTTGATAAAGCCAGATGCGCCGTTAGCAGGATCGACGGAAGCGATGTATGCCTGTGGGATATTCGAGAGTATGCAACCCATTGCAATAGGAATTAGAAGTAGTGGCTCAAAGCCTCTCTTTATACCTAAATACAAGAGGACAAAACCTACGAGGATCATTACTGCATTGGCCCAACCGCCTGGACCTATGAAGGCAATGAGTCCTGTAGACTCCCATAGATTAACTAGTCCTTGAAGAATAGCTTGCATCTAAGCCTCCTATCCAATAACAACGAGTGGATCGCCAGCCTGGCATTGATCGCCTTGGCTTACTTTGATCTCGAGGACTGTGCCTTCGCATGGAGAGAAGATCTCGTTTTCCATCTTCATTGCTTCCATAACCAAGAGCTCCTGATCTTTCTTGACTGTGTCGCCGACCTTGACGTCGAATCGAAGAATAAGGCCTGGCATTGGTGCTGATACGACAGTTCCATCCGAGGATGGGGCTGCTGCCTTAGGTGCACTCTTCTCTTCCTTTTTTTCTTCTTTCTTCTCTTCAACGACCTCTTCTTGGACGCTCTCTTCCTCTTCAACACCGCCGATTGTCATAAGAACATCGCCAGCCTGAAGCTGCTGTCCCTGGCTTACAGGAATAGAGGAGACGGTGCCATCGCATGGAGCGTAGATCTCGTTTTCCATCTTCATTGCTTCCATGACCATGATGACTTCGTCTTTCTTGACTGTGTCGCCAACCTTCTTTTCAATTCTGAGAACCAGTCCTGGCATTGGAGCCTTGATCTCTTCGCTTTGGACGACGCTCTTCTTTTTCACCGCTGGTGCATTTGAGCTCTTTACAGAAATTCCATCGGCAATAGAGATTGGATACTCTTTTCCGTTGACAATTGCCTTGTCGCCATCGAGCTTTATGCCATAGGTCTTTCCATTGACAGTCACTGTGTACTCATGGTTCTTATTGACGCTCTTTTTCTCGGAGGCTTTTGCTTCAGGTTTCTTTTCTTCGCTCTTGAATCTGACTCCGTTGATCTTTGCCTTGCCCTGAAGGAAGAGGATTCCCTTCTCCTTGCAAGCACCTGCTATGAAGATATTCTCATCAGTAACTGGGACGTTTGCCTCATTGAGCATCTTGATTGCAGCCTGAATGCCTTTATTTGGATCTCTGTCGTTGATGTCTACGACCTTTTCTGTCGTGGGCTTGAGTCCAGTCTGCTCGCTTGCAAGTCTTACGACCTCCGGATCTGGCTTCACAGGTGTCTTTCCAAAGTATCCAAGAACCATCTTTGCGTATCCATCAGCAAACTTCTTCCACGATCCAAACATTACGTTGTTGAATGCCTGCTGGAAATAGAACTGTGATACTGGAGTTACAGAGGTTCCGAATCCGCCCTTAGCTACGCATTCGCCCATAGCCTCAACGATAAGAGGGTACTTATCCATCAGCCCGTTGTCTCTGAGCATCTGGGTGTTTGCTGTGAGAGCTCCACCTGGGAGAGGGAAGAATGGGATATTCGGGTTGACCATCGTTGCCTCTGGAGGAGTGAAGTAGTTCTCCATGCACTCCTCGAAGATCTTCTCAGCCTTCTTGACTCTGTTGATATCAATGTCGAGTGTATACTCGCTTCCCCTAAGGGCATGCCACATTGTGATGATATCGGGTTGGCATGTTCCGCCAGAGACTGGAGACATTGAGAGGTCAAGTGAGTTTGCTCCTCCGTCGAGAGCCGCTTTGTACTGCTGTACAGAGACTCCTGCTGTCTCATGCGAGTGGAATACGATCTTCATATCTGGACCGAGAAGCTTTCTTGCCCTCTTCATGGTCTCATAGACCGTGGATGGAGTAGAGGTTCCAGATGCGTCTTTGAAGCAGACAGAGTCAAAAGGAATCTTTGCATCTAGGATTTCTTTGAGGATTCTCTCGTAGAAATCGGGGTCATGAGCACCGGTTACTCCCTCTGGAAGGGACATCATCGTAACTGTCACCTCGTGCTTTAGGCCGGCATTGTGAATTGCCTTTCCGCTATCGATGAGGTTGTTTACATCGTTGAGAGCATCGAAGTTTCTGATTGTGGTCATTCCATGCTTCTTAAACATCTTTGCATGGAGTTCAATCATATCCCTCGGCTGGCTATCAAGGCCTACGACGTTTACGCCTCTTGCGAGTGTCTGAAGGTTTGCATCGGGGCCTGCAACTCTTCTGAATTCATCCATCATCTGGAATGCATCTTCGTTGCAGTAGAAGTAAAGAGCCTGGAATCTAGCTCCGCCACCGGCTTCCATGTGCATGATTCCAGCATCCTTTGCAGCTTCAACTGCTGGCATGAAATCCTTTGTAAGAACTCTTGCCCCATAGACAGACTGGAATCCATCTCTGAAGGCGGTAAGCATAAAATCTACTTTCTTTTTCATCTTCCCTCCTTACTCGTTAGACCTTTCGTAGGAAAGTGCAATGGCAATAGCAATTGCGACATCCTCATCGACTGGAAGGGCTTTAGAGCTCTTATTCTCATCGCCTTTTCCAGGTATCTTTGCCTCAGTCTTGCTTCCTTTCTTTCCTTTGAGTATTGCTCTGCATATTACGCTCATGAGTTTTGTGCAGTAGATCAGTACAATCAGGAAGACAAAGACAGTGAACATTCCCAAAACCATGAGCACTGCGCCATATCCAAGCTGCAGGCTCAGAGTCTCTTTGGGGAGATTCTCCAAAAGCGCTAACATACTTTATTTGGTCTCCTAGTGTGTGATTGAGTCTACTATAGCAAAATGAGGTTTAAACCTCAACTAAAGTTGAGGTCTCGTTAAATCGGTTTAAGCATTAAGTCTTTCTAACAAGTTGCTAAGGCTATATAATCTTAAGTTCTATGGCTGACAACGAGTTGAATGAATACGAGATCCAAAGTGGGAAAATCCGTGAGAGGATGGACAGGATTGGCAGAAAAATAATGATTCTCTCTGGAAAGGGCGGAGTTGGAAAGACCACTCTTACAGTCAATTTGGCGAGAGCTCTATCTGATATGGGATGCAAGGTCGGTATTCTGGATATAGATCTCCATGGACCGAATATTGCAAAGATGCTTGGTGTGGAAGATGGGGTCCTGACCTCGCCAGACGGGGTTCTTATGAATCCTATAAAGGTCAACGACAATCTTTTTGTCATGAGTCTCTCATTTGCACTGGACGAGCCCAATAGCCCTGTTATCTGGAGGGGCGCACTTAAGATGAGCGCAATTAGGCAGTTCTTGGGAGATGTAATATGGGGAGATTTGGACTATCTTCTGATTGACACTCCTCCGGGAACCGGGGATGAGCAGCTTACTGCAGTTCAGGCAATTCCAGAGATGACTGGGGCCGTTGTAGTTACAACGCCTCAGGAGGTTGCCCTATTGGATTCAAGAAGATCAATCGGATTTGCAAGAAGATGCGATATTGCTGTTCTTGGAGTTGTAGAGAATATGTCCTCGCTTAAGTGTCCTCATTGTGGGGAGCTTATAAATATATTCCCAAGGGGAGGCGGAAAGAGACTCTCTGAGGAGATGCATGTGCCATTTTTGGGAGAGGTTCCCATGGAAGTGGGACTTGCAGAGGCTGAAGATAAGGGAAAAGACATACTTAACATGGATTCAATGAAAATGGCATCAAGCGCAATTAGGGAGATTGCCGATAAAATCAATCTCATGACCAAGTGCTCCACAACCAGAGATACCTCTAAGTTCTCAAAGGAGGGATGCCTTCCATCATCCTGCTCATCTTGCTCTCTTGATTGCCCGTCGAGGAAGAAATAGATGGAAAACTCAAATCTTGAATGGAAGGACATATCATCTGAGACTCTATTGAAGACCAAGGTTATGGATGTAGAGATGGTCAAAAGAACTGGCAAGGGCGGACATATTGGAGACTTTGTTCGTTTAAAGACGCCAGATTGGATAGTGGTTATTCCATGGTTTAGAGACGAGAGCGGGGTTCCCTGCTTCTTGATGGAAGACCAATTTAGGCACGGCTCTGGAACGATAACAAGGGAATTTCCCGCAGGAATGGCTGAAGATGGAGAGGTTGATATTGAGAGCGCAAAGCGAGAGCTTGAGGAAGAGACTGGACTCAAGGGGAGATTGAAGCTTCTTGGAAGAGTAAACCCAAACTCTGCGCTCTTCTCAAATAGGCAGAGCTTCTTTTTTGCCGAAGATCTAAGGGAGGGGGGCACTGTCCACTTTGACGAGAATGAGGACCTTGTTCTTGTAAAAGTCCCTGTTGAAGAGGCTATAGAGAATATGGGAAGTGGAATATACGACAACGGAGTTATGATGGGAGCTCTGGGATTCTTCTTAAGAGAGGCCGAAAGGCGCCCTGAGCTCAGGAGAAGAGAGAAATGAAGAGGGCCTTAGTTCTTTTTGCTGCTATTCTTGTATTTCATGTGAAAATCTCTCTGTAGACAAAAGTTCTATAGTTGTTGTGCATAGCAGCGCAGAGCTTGAAATCGAGCCTGATGCTGTTTCTTTTTACAGTCTCATTTGAAGCAACTAAGCCAACAACTGAAGAGGCTAGAAATGCCATAAGCAAGATGATTGGCGAGGTGATTGAGATTCTAAAAACTGACTTTGGCGTAAAAGATGATATAGCAACTGGATATGTATCTATTTCTCCATACTATGGATGGCTTGATAGCGGTAGGACTCTTGTGGGGCAGAGAGCTATGCAGGCGCTATTGGAAAGAAAATCGATAGAATCCTTCAAATCTCAGATGGAGATGCAGTAACTCCGACTGAGCTATTTGGAAGCGCAAATCTCTACTCTGAAGAGTCTCTTCTATCCTCATTCGGCAGCGCTTTCTATGGTACAAGTTACTATGCCGGCACTATAAGGCTAACGAATTCGGTTATGCTGATTGCTGCTATGAAATGAATAGAGCCCTAGTCTTCAGGTGCTATATTTTCCTCTATATCCAACAGGTCATCGCCTGATAGGAGTCCTGATTTCTCGGCCTCGAGTGCCATCTCGTCTTTGATTCTATCCATATAGGTCTTCTCGCTTACTATAGTTACTGAGTCACCCTTACAAAGGATGTAGATTCTATCTCCCTCTTTTGCTTTTAGGGTCTTTAATGCCTCATAGTTAAGTTTTAATATGCCATCTTTTTCGATTTCTGATTTGAATACCCTTGCTTTCATAATTATTCCTTTGGACTAAATATAATAAGAGAGTGCGTTTTAGTTTTCAGAGATGCTTAGCCTTTGGCTTCTCTTTCTATTTCTAGCCTTGGTCCTCTCTTAAATGCCATTGGGAGGGTTAACAGGAGCGCTTTGGTAATATTGTCCATTACCATTGAATACCAGACTTCTCTTAGGGTTCCGTTAAAGACATTGACTATAATCGCTGCGCTCAGAATTCTCACTAACCACATGGATAGGGTCTCTACTATGAATGTATATCTTGTCTTCCCGAGTCCCCAGTAGATGCCCTCTATTACGATCATCATGCCAAAGAAGGGCTCAGTGAAAGCGACGATCTTCAGCATTTGAGAGCCAAGGTCTATGACAGCGCTGCTAACTGTGAATATGGACATAAGAGGTCGCGCGATAAAATATAAAAACGCTCCATTTAGGGCCATTATGGATACTGTCAGGATTATGCTGTACTTCTTTACTTCGTTGAATCTTGCTTCGTTCTTCTCTCCATTTGATATTCCAATGAGTGTCTGAGTCGCGCTTCTGAGGCCATAGCCTGGAATGTAGAAGAACTCCTCAGCCTGAATTGCTATTGAGTGGGAAGCAAAGACCGTTGTTCCCATTGATGAGACAATTGATGCAAAGAAGACGTAGCCAAAGCACGATGTGAGGGTAGTGCCAAGGGCTGGAAGCGATATTCTCAGGAATTCTCTGTTCTCGCTTTTAACAAGCGCTGTTCTTCTGGTGTATCTGAAAAGGGATATAGCTCTGAAGCGAATATACATTGCGCTTCCGCAGACGGTAAATGATATTGCAGATGCTAAAGCCGCTCCGATAACTCCATATCCAAGACGGTATATAAAGACCCAGTTCAAAACTACATTAAGAAGGTTAGACACTCCATTTATAAGCATTGGCGAGAGTGTGTCTTTTGTTGCTCGTATGGCGCTTGAGAATATTCTTGAGCCCGCTCTGAATAGCATGGGAAGCGTTATGATAACGTAATAGGCAGAGGCATTTCTGTGGATGGAACTCTCTGCATGCATCCAGACTGGTATATGACGTGCTGATAGAAGAGATATGGTCATGACAATCAATGCGCTATATAGGGTGTAGATGCTTGCAAGCCTTGAGAGTCTCTTGATCTTCTCATTGTCCTTTTCGCCATATGCCTTGCTGATCATAGCCATGAAAGCGATTGCAAATGCAGAGAATACTGAGTTTGTAAGCCAACCGATAGAGGAGGTTAGCGACACGCTTGCTGTTGCCATCTCTCCAAGACGCCCCACCATAGCAGTATCCACATACTGCATAAGCGTGCTGAGTATCTCTTCGATTATTACTGGTATGCCAAGAGCTATAAGAGACCCGAGTGTGCTCTTTCCTATTAGCGAGCTCTGATTTTCCATCTCACTCCAGGGCTTTTAAAAGGTAGTCATTTAGTTTCCCATCCTCATACAAGAGTGTATATAGACCCTGTATGAGAGGGAAATTCTTCTCGACATGCTCAGCTCTTGTCTTCTCTCCTATGAGCTTGATAGTCCTCTGGCCCTCAATTGTTGTCGCATTGTTCTTCTCATCCAAGGCAAAGCCCTTTCCAATTAGCATCCCAAGAGTTCTGTTTCTCGAGAGGTCATTGAGTGCAGTGAGCCCCAAGTCTCCGATTCCGCAGTATCTGTAGATTGCATTCTCATCGCATCCGTAGAGCCTCAAAAGGAGTCTCATCTCGTTGACTGCCTTTGTATAGACCAAGAAGTCCACATTTGGGCTTCCGTATTTGCCAGATACCACTCCGATTGCTATTGCATACATGTTTTTCAGAATAGAGAGCAGCTCTACCGCCCTTACATCGCTTGAGTAATCAAGGGTGAAGCCTGTATTGGGCAGGAATGTCTTCTTAAAGTATTCAAAATCCTTCTTTCTGCCACCAAATGTAAATGATGTGGGGTAGCCATTTATTGTCTCTATTGCGAATGTCGGCCCCTTCATCGATGCTGTCCTCTCAAATGGAATATCCTCTGTGATAAAGGCTCCGGTATCGCTCATGCCCTTTGCGAGGTTGATAATAAGGGGGTTTTTCTTTGTATGGGCTTTGATCTTCTCAGAAAATGGCACTATTGCTTTTGATGGAATTACCAGCATTATCGCATCGGCATCCTCGAAGACGCCATCATCTGCTGTTGCGGTTATCTTCGTGTTTAGAAACTTAGCGGGGAAATACTTTGAGTTCTGATGGTTCTCGTTTATATCCCTTATTACCTCCTCTTCAATAGAGTGGATATAAACCTCGCTGTTCTCATTCCATGAGAGTCTTTCAGCTACTGCTGTTCCAAATGTGCCAGATCCGGCTACGACTATCTTATTCATTTGATGTTTTCGTCCTTTTTGATGATATATAGGCTTGAGTCAGTTCCGATGAGCCTTCTCATGCCCTCATTTAGTCCAAGACCCGAGTAGTTATCTGCGAGTGCGATTCCTGCATATTTCAGTGCATCGCCGCTTATTTGATATCCCTCTGGGATTACTTTGCCCTCGTCAGTGGAAAGCGGGTCTTTTCTGTATATTCTGTAGTTGAATTCAGGGTTTGCATCAGGAGCGTATAGGCGCTCTGGGTTCTGATTGGGAATACTCTCTTTTTGGATATACGATAGGATAATGACAGATCCATCGTAGTTTGATACTGAGAATATGATCCTCCTGCCATTTTCCTCTCTTCTAAATATCCCGTATTGAAATAGAATTCTGTTCTTCTTGTAGAATTCGACTTCCTCCGCTATTTCATCAAGGTCGCTTTTATTTAGCAAATTTAAATCAATGGCATAGCTCAGGACTCCGTAGATTGCCTCATTAAAGCGTGTGGAGAGAGCGGTGATTCTCCCAGTTGCAATATCTGGTGATGGACCTATCTCTGAGGTCATAACCGAGAGTGGATAAAAAAGAGAGGTTCCAATTTTTGTTTTCGCTTTTTCGATTACGTCAGAAGAATACGTGAGGTTTGCACTTGCTGAATGCGCTAGTATGCCAAGATCAAAGCGTCCTCCCTTTGCAGAGCTCTCTATGTAGAGATTGGGAAATCTTCTGCCGATAGTCTTCATAATCTCATAGAGGGCGAGTATGTAGCTATGGTGGTAGGCTCTTAGGCTATCAGTGTCTCTCTTGGAGAAGATATCAGAGACATAGCTTGCCATATCCCATTTCAGATAGTCGACTTCAAGGTGCGATATCGTATTTGATAGGACTGTGATTGCCCACTCCCTGACCTCAGCTCTCGTAATATCGAGTATTAGTTCGTCTCTTCGATGGCCCTTATCTCTATTTCTGATCAAGGCCCAATCGGGATGGCTTTCAAAGAGTGCGCTCCTTGCGCTTATGTTCTCAATAGAGACCCAAAGCCCGAATAGCAAAGAGGATTTATGCGCCTCATCGCTTATAGCCTTTAGCCCCGATGGGAATTTAGATGTATTTGCATACCAGTCGCCAAGAGATGAGCCATTCTCGTCTCTTGAGCCAAACCATCCATCTTCAAGCACAATGCCCTCGAAGCCAAGGCTCTTGATATTCTTAATTATCGATCTTGCGCTCTTCTCATCCAGATCATACCCATAGCCTCTAGTGCTGTACATCAATGGCCTTACTCGGTCTTTCCACTTTCCGCGTCTTATGTGGCTCTCGACAAAGGATCTGGAGAGCATAGAGCCCTTTTCCTCGCTTTCTGCCCATATCATTACCGCCTCAGGCGCTTCAAATGACTCTCCATTTTTCAGCTGCCATTTGAATTGAGAGTCGTTAATGCCCCAGAGAACATGGGTTATGCCAGTTTCTGTGAGAGTTATTCGAGTCTTATGGCTAGATGAATAGATGAGATTCATGAAATATGCGCCATGCTCTGTGTTTATGAGAAAGGCGGGGTTATTGAAGTGATTTGCGCTCATTGTGCTTGAGGCAATCTCAAATGTTCCCTCGCTTAAAAGAACTCGCCTTAGGTTTCTCTCTCTTAGGTAGTTTCCGCTTAGGTATACTACTTCTTTCACCTTGTCTCTGAGGTCAAGCTGGCTGGAGTAGAGGCGGTTTAGGTATATTGTCTCACCCGTGGAATTCTTTACGAGGGTCCTTCTTGTAATGGCGTCGCTCTCTTCAAAGACAGTGTAGTAGTTTATGAGAAAGAGCTGGCTGTTTCTGTCTTCAAATGCAACCTCGAGTGTTGATGCCTCTCTCTTGTGCTCTTCTGCCTGTGGCAGCGAGGAGCTCATTCTCACTATTCCATCGTATATCTCGTATCCAATGAATTTCATATCGAGGCTTCCCGATGGGTTTTTTGAGGACTCTACTGAAATTAGCGGGCTCTTATAGTCACCCTTTCCCATTGAGGAGAACTCAAGGAGCATATCAGATAGATTGGAATTCTCTGCGCCATCATCTAGCTTTGGCATAAAGGGCTGGGATATAAGATGCTTTTCCCTTATGGCCGATAGGCATTTATCGGGGTCTTTTAGTCTCTTGCCATAGTAAATGTGTTCAGCAAGTCCAGAGTCTGTTATAGAGAAGATGTAGCTTGTATTTCTGGTTACAAGGTGAAATGTCCTGTTTTCCTTTATTTCTATCATCTCATCCTCTTTTTTTCGACAATTGGCCCAATCGAGAATAAGATAGATTTTAGAATATACCTAGGGGTTTGTCATGGACATTAGAAGACTCTCGCTATGGGAGGGAAGAAATGCTACTTACATGTCTAACGAAGCGTTCTCTGCAATTATAGAGGATCAGGGAGAAGTTGTTGTCGAGCTTTCAAATGAAGTAAGAAGCAATGTAAGGATATCGCCTCTTCTTCTTCCTTATTTCAGGAGTACAGGAAGCTCTGTTGAGGAGGATGTAAACAGACAGTGGTGGCAATCAAAGCAGGGACTATATCAGGCAGGCGGCGCTTACTTCAATTTCCCCTTCAATTCAGAGAATATACTCAATACGACAAATGCCTCTTGGATACTCAGAAAATATGGCACTGAGAATGAGACCCATGGGGTATGGAAGTACTCTGCTATGATATCCCGCGAGGAGGGAAACCGATATAGCATAGGCAAGGTCGATCTGATTATTCCCGGACAGAGTGTCCTGTATACTGCAATTAAGATAACCAATACTGGCTCTGAGCCATTAAAGGGCACACCCTCTTGGAATACGGTTCTCTCGTATCCTCTTGTTGAGACTGGCGCAATCATAAATACAAATGCAAGATTCTTTACCGTATATGAGCTCTTGAGAAGGGAGATGGGCAGAAACCGCTATAAAGAGGGCGTGGTATTTGATGATATCAAGCATATGCTGACAGTGGATTCGAATCCTGTCGATGGCTCTTTGGTTCCTCCCCCAACTGGCACATATGACTATATGCTTGGAAAGCTTCCCCTTGATGAGAGGGTAGGCTGGATATCCGTGATGAATCCCAGAAGCAAGCTTATTCATCTTCTCTTTGCAGCTAATGACCAAAGACCAAATGAATATGCATTTCCAAATGTATTGATAGGACAGAACTACTATGGCCGCTCAGATGCTCCATGGGCGCTCTTTGATGGTGCTTCTCCTCAGGTGTTGTCGCTTACTGTCGGCTTCAATTCTGGCCCGAGAGGAACTATGAATTTCTCTTTGATGCCAGGAGAGTCAAGAACGCTCTTTATCGGCAATTCATTCTCCTCATTTGAGAACCCAAGACTATCGATGGGATTCTATGTAAATGAGGTCAGTGAGAAGGGCTTTAGCCTAAGACGCACAAAGAGCTCTCACTTTATTGCCGCCGATACTGAATTCAGGGCAATAAGAAAGCTCTCCAAGAGGGTCTTTCTATCGGATGCCGAGTCTATGGCTTGAAGATCTTATTGAGCATATTGGGATTTGTTCTCCACTTATCGAGGACCTTGACCTGTAAATCAAGTCGTACTGTGCATCCGGGGAATATCTCTTTGATCTCAGATCTTGCCTCGCTTCCAATTCTCTTGATGTTGTCGCCTCTCTTTCCTACCAGAAATCCCTTTTGTCCATCGCGCTCTACATTTATAAATGCCCTTATCCAGACATGATTTCTCTCAGGGCTGTATTCTATATCCTGAACATCTACGAGTATTACATGCGGCAGCTCGTCCTGCAGTCCCTCCATAGCCTTTTCCCTTATGATCTCTGAGATTCTGAACTCCAGTGTCTGGTCTGTATATGTGTCCTTGTCATATAAGAGCTCTCCCTCTTTTGCCTCTTTAAAGAGTGCAATCAAGAGCTCATCTACGCCCTCATCGAGTTTTGCTGATATCAAAAGGGGAGTCACATCTCCAAATTGTCCTCTTACGAATTTTATGTTTTCGCTAAGGGTCTCTTTTTCTGCGATATCGACTTTGTTGATTGCAATCGTTACTGGAGTCGATGCCTTCTTGATGAGTTCAGCAATTGCCTCTTCCTCTTTTCCGGCAATACGAGTTCCATCCACGAGGTAGAGAATGATGTCGCTGTCTTTTAGGGAGGAAAGGGTAATGTCCTGCATCTTCTTGTTTATGATTTTATCTGATAGGTGATAGCCCGGAGTGTCAGTAAAGACAAGCTGGCCCCTTTG
>CANRIJ010000032.1 GCA_947630635.1 uncultured Spirochaetaceae bacterium
CAAAGCTCTCGGCGGTGACATTCCTCAGTCTTATCCCCATGGAAAGCACGGCATTCAGGATAATCTCAGTCATTCTGGGGCTTCTTTGCACGGTGGATGCGAAGAGGTCCCTGTCATAGAGCGTCATTTTCCGGATGCTCTGGTCTATCTCGGGCCCGAACCGGGCCGATTTTCTGTTGGAATGATCAATTCTCATTTTTCCCTCCAATAGTACATATTCAAAAAAATTGGATTTTGCCAAAAAAAGAGGGCGTTTTGAGGTCTCTGAGAGCCACCGATGAGAATTAATCTCACATTCTCACGATTTACTAATTCATTGTAATATAAGAATTTATATTTTTAGTATTTAAAAAATTAAAAAATTTTAAGGAAATTTTCGCATGATTTTTCTCATGTATTTAAAAACATAGGAAATAAGTATTTTATTTAAGGTGCCTTTTTTGATGGATTCATTTGAGGATTAATTGCTGATTTTGAAAATGCCGGAGAAGTGATTCTCCGGCGGGTACTTTAAATGAAAACAGTTTACTATATTGAATCTCAATCAGCGCTCTTTGCCTTGATGCTGATTTTGATTTTGTTTTTTATCAAATAGCACTTATGAACGTTCTTGTCTGAAAAGTCGTCTCCGATTGTCTTATCGGTGATGTCTTCAACATAGTAGTTTCTAAGTATCTCTTCGTCCATTTTGAATCTTCTGTAATTCGTTACGAATATGATCTCACCCTTGGGTGCAAGGTGCATTGCAGTTGCCTTTATGAGCTTTACATGGTCCTTTTGGATATCGAAAGTATTTCTGTCAGTTGAGTTTGAGAATGTAGGAGGGTCGCAGTAGATAAGGTCGAACTTATCATATGTTGCCCAAAGCCATTCCATTACATCTGCCTTATACATGTAGTTGCCAAAGGATGTTGAGAATTTGTTGACCTTTAGATTCTCTACAAACCAGCTAAGGTATGTATTTGACGAGTCAACCGACACTGTTGATAGTGCGCCACCCTTAATCGCATTGAGAGTGGCTGTTCCCGTATATGAGAATAGATTCAGGAATCTCTTGTTTTTTGCCATGTTCTGAATCATCGCTCTTACAGGGCGAGTGTCCAGAAAGAGGCCGGTGTCGATGTAGTTGGTGAAATTCAAGAGAGTAATAAGTCCATTCTCGTGTCCGATAAAGAGTCTATTGGAGGAGGCGAGCTTTGAGTACTGATTCTTGCCCTTCATCTCCCTTCTGCTCTTGAGGTAGATTGAATCGTAGTCTGCCATAGTGACCTTTTCCGCAACTAGGACAACCTCGTCTATTCTCTCTTTTGAAAGCCTCTCATCCTCATCGCTTCTCCAGTATTCGTTTACTACAACCCATTTTCCCTCATAGAAATCTATAGAAGCCGGGAACTGTTCAAGCTCTCTGTCATATATTCTGTAAGAGGTAACGCCTTCCTCACTCATGATGCTCTTGAGTCTTTCATAGTTTTCTTTGACTCTTTGATATAGAGCCTCAGTATCGGGCTTAAGTGAGGCATTTAGGCGCTCTTCTCTTCTCTTGATGGCCTTTTCGGTCATCGTCTTCTTCTCTTCTTCGGTGAAAATAGTGTAGTGGGCGATTTGGCATTCAATTGGGCCATTATAGAGAACATTGGTTCTGTCTGGCTTCATATCAATATAGGTAAGAAGCTCTGAGTCACCTGTGAGAATTGTTGCCTTCCATCCCTTGAAGACCTTTGTCATCTCATTGCCGATTTTCTCGTATAGCTCGTTAAGGTCCTTTTCCTTCATCCTCTCGCCATATGGAGGATCTGTGACGATATACCCCCTTTCTGCTGGTGGAGTCTCAATATTGCCGAAGTCTATCTGCTGGAATTTGATGAGATTATTTACTCCAGCTCTCTTGGCAGCCTTGTCAGAGACATCGACAGCCCATTTCATTTTGTCAGAGGCATAGATTTTTATATTGCGCTCCTTAAGTGCCTTATCGCGTCTCTCTTTTGCCTCTTCGATTATTTTCTCATATAGCTCTCTATCGAAGTTAGGGAGCTTTTCAAATAGGTATGGTCTCTTTCTGATGAGTCCAGGGGCAGTATCAGAGGCCATGAGTGCAGCCTCTATTGCAATAGTGCCAGAGCCTGTGAATGGGTCTAGAAGTGGTGCAGGATTTTCGTCTTTTACTGTTTTATACCAATCCGATCTCTCAAGAAGGCATGCAGCAAGGCTCTCTTTGAGAATGGCATCAGTCTGCTCATCTCTATAGCCTCTCATATGAAGTCCCTCGCCGGAGAAATCCAGATACCATTTGACAGTTGTCTCAAAGAAATGGACATGTATTCCAATATCCGGATTCTTTACGTCTACATTTGGCCTTTCGCCTTCGTATACCTCTCTGAGTCTATCTACAATGCCATCCTTTACGCACTGAACACCGTAGTGAAGGTTTCTTATCCACCAGACCTCTCCTGAGGCGGTGATCTTTATTGTCTTTCCCTTTTCAATGTAGTCTTCCCATGGAATCTTTCCAGTTGCCTCAGTCAGCTCTTCAGTGCTTCTTACATCATTGTCGTAATAGAGCCCCAATAGGACTCTGGATGCAAGTCTTGTATTGTAGGTGAATCTATATCCAACTGATAGGTCTCCGCTGAATTCGACTCCTCCGGTAGAGGTCTTGGCCTCAACGCCACCTGCTCTCTTTGCCTCTTCGAGCACAAGGTCACTGTAGTTGGCTGCGCTTGTTGCAAAAAAGATCATATTAATCTCCAAATAGGGTTTCAGTTTCCTCTTTGCCGAAACTGTAGTCGGTTCCGCAATTGAAGCATTTCAAAATTAATGGGAACTCGCCTTTAAGAATTTCATCTTTTTCCTTCTTAGGCAAGCTCGATAGGTATTTGGAGAATCCCTCTTTGCTGCAGGGACAGGAAAATCCTATTGGAGAGTGGTCAAGATGCTTAGTGCCAAGCCCATCGAATTCTCTCTCTACATATTCTTTGACGCTTACCCCGCCTGCTATGCTCTTGGAGATAGATGGCAGAGTCTTGCACTTCTCATCGAGGCTATCGAGGATTTCTTGAGAGCAGCCGGGAAGGGCTTGGATAAAAAGCCCTCCTGCGCCCCAGACTCTGCCCTTTTTATCAAAGTCCAGTGATAGAAGAAATAGGGTAGGCGTCTGCTCACTAAGCTTGTAATAGAGTGCCAGGTCTTTGGCGAGCTCTCCGCTTTCTAGCATGATTTGCCCTGAAAATGGTGTCTTTGACTTTTCTAGAAACTTAGTGATCGTTAGAAATCCAGGACCATATAGAAATGTCGTATCGAGGGTTGTAAGGGGCTTATCAAGTGGAATTGGGTTATTTACTAGGTATCCTCTTATGGCGCCACATGCCCAAGACTCTACTGAGAGTCCCTTTATGGGACCGCCGCACTCAACTTGAAGAGCTATTCTATCGTTGCCCTTAACCTCAGACGAGAGCAGAGCGCCTGCTATGTAGGCCTGACCCAGAACATAAGTTTCAAGAGGCCCTGTCTCGTGGCTTGCTCTCATTTCATTTACCAGTCTTGTTGCGTTTACTGCCGATAGTCTTATCTTCTCATCGTTAAGAAGAAAGACCTCCCTTGAGTCATCCTCAAGGGAAGCGATATGCTCTATAAGCTCTCTATCTTGAATTTGCTTTTTTATCATTAGATGTTCTCAATTGATGGGTGAGTCGCCGTGTTGTCTGTAACTCTCTCAGAGGCCATCTTCTCGAATGTCTCCTGCTCAATGATCTCTTTGTCCAAGAGATATGCTGCAATGTCATCGAGGGCCTTTCTGTTCTTTCTGAGGTTATTTAAAACCTTGCTGTACCTCTCATTCATGATCCTTGCCACTTCGTTGTCGATGTACTCCTGGGTCTTCTCTGAGAACTGCTTTGCTCCAGGGATGCCCTGCATGCCGTTCTTGTCTATTGGCAGGCATACGTTTCTGTACTTCTCGCTCATGCCGTAGGTTGTGATCATCTCTCTTAAGAGCTGGCTTGCTCTCTCGATGTCATTTGAGGCGCCAGTTGATATGTCTCCATATACGACTTCCTCTGCGGCTCTTCCGCCGAGCATGACATCAACGTTTCCAAGAAGCTCGTCTTCGCTCATCAGGAATCTATCCTCGGTTGGGTACTGGAGGGTATATCCAAGGGCACCCATGCCTCTTGGAATGATGGAGATCTTAGACACTGGGTTGGAGCCATCTGTCATATAGGCAGTTAGCGCGTGTCCGGTCTCGTGGAATGCAACTCTTTCTCTCTCCTTAGGATTGAGAACTCTGCTCTTCTTCTCGAGTCCTGCAACTGATTTCTCAATAGCATTCTCGAAGTCAAGCTGTGTAATGCTTGGGTGTCCCTCTCTTACTGCCATGAGAGCAGCCTCGTTTGCGATATTTGCAAGGTCAGCTCCAGCAAAACCGGCAGCGGATCTGGCTATCTTTCTGAGGTCTACATCAGGCCCGAGCTTTAGCTTCTCAGTATGGATCTTGAGAATTGCAAGTCTTCCCTCCAAATCCGGCTTATCAACTACTACTTGTCTGTCGAATCTGCCTGGTCTGAGGAGTGCCGGGTCAAGAATCTCTGGGCGGTTTGTTGCTGCGAGTATTATGACTCCAGACCTTGCATCAAATCCATCCATTTCAACCAGAAGCTGGTTAAGGGTCTGCTCTCTTTCATCGTTTCCGCCGATTCCAGCACCGGTTCTCTGTCTTCCAATTGCATCGATCTCATCTATGAATATGATGCACGGGCTCTTCTCTCTTGCCTGCTTGAATAAATCTCTTACTCTTGCGGCTCCAACGCCTACGAACATCTCTACGAAGTCTGCGCCGCTCATCTTAAAGAATGGAACTCCAGCCTCTCCAGCTACTGCCTTGGCAAGGAGGGTCTTACCTGTTCCGGGAGGACCTACTAGAAGACATCCCTTGGGGATCTTCGCTCCCATTGACTTATATTTCTCGCCATGCTTTAAGAAGTCTACGATCTCAACAAGCTCTGCCTTTGACTCGTCTTCTCCTGCTACATCCCTGAATCTGATTCCAGTATCGCCTTCAGCGACAACCTGGCTCTTATTCTGATTGAACTGCATTACCCCGTTCATTCCGCCGCCTGCCTCTCCGTTCATTCTCTTCGACATGATCCTAAAGAAGATGAAGAAGATGACGATTGGGAGAAGCATCATCAGGATAATTGACCATGATGAGTAGGAGGAACCTGTGTTGGTATCTGTAGTGGTTGCAAAGTAGCTTACATTGTACTCATCCAAAAGCGGCAGAAGGTTCGGGTCGTCTATCTTTGTTGTCTGGTAGATTGTGCTATCGGAGGTGCCAACCCATGATGGCATTGTTCCATCATTAGAAGTTGGTGCACCCTCTGGTGTCTTATAGCCAACTAGCTGGTCTCCAACGAAAGCAACCTGATCGATCTCTCCGCCCCTTACCATTTCCTTGAATGATGAGTAGTCAACTAGCTGAGTGGGGTTTTTCTCCGCTCGTGAGCTATAAAAGGTCTGGTTAATAATAAAGAGAACCAAAATGACAATGACAATATACCAAATAGAGAAGGTAAACTTCTTCTTCTTGTTTGGATCCTTTTTCTTTTCAGTCTTGTGGATTCCCGGTTCTGGCGTCTTTTCGTCTTTCTTTTCACTCATGTAGTGAATAGTGTAGTCATCAGCTGTTTTCATTTCGTTGTACCCTAAATGAAAAATAACAGCAAAAATGTGGCACGGCAAACCGCCAAAATCGCAATTTTGGCCACATATTTTCTGCTATTTAGAATAATTCTATAGATAGTAAGCACATAAAATGCAAAGCAAAAATGCAAATTTGATAGAAATTTTTAGTTTGTTTGTAAAATAGATGTGTTTTTGCCTACCTCAAATAGACAGCAGGTGATTTTTGATTTTAAATAGGCACGAGGGGACCAGATGCTAAAAAGACTCTTTCTTCTATTTGTGCTTTTTTTAACGCTGTCTTCAGCGCTTTTCTCAGCAACGCTAGATAGCATAATCTCAAGCGCGAAGGAAAATAGCCCATCTTTCAAAAACACCTATATAAGCTACCAGAATGGGCTTTTGCAGCTAGCTCAGATGGAGAAGAACAAGACTCCTACTTATCAAGTTGATGTGACCTATTTGCCACTGAATCAATATACAGATTCTCCATACTCAACAGACTATAAGTATGGCATGACTCTTAGGCCGGAATTCTCGTATGTCTCATATGACAATAAATTGAGCTTTGGTGGAGAGCTTGGCTACACGATGGATTATGAGGGCAATTCGATAATGCTTAGCCCTGGTGTGGATGCCTCTTATAACTTTGATTTCAGCGGCTATGAGCCTGAGACTATGGAAGACCTCAATTACACCATAATGAGACTCAATACCGAATATACATATAAGTCAGCTGAGATCAATTTCGAAAAGACCGTGCTATCGACAATAAGAACGCTCTATTCAGCAGAGAAGAGCATGGAGACAATAGATGAGTCGATAGACGATCTGGAGACGACAATCGATACAATTGATAAGCTCAAGACCATATCTCCGGACTCTACTTTATATAAGAACAATCTTCTGATGCTAGAGAAGAACAAGGAGACAAAGGCCCTTCTTGAGAGGCAGTTTGAGGATGCAAAGAATAACTATAAGACGCTTACAGGCCTTGACTGGGATGGAGTTGACTCTCTTCCCTCTCCAAAGCTTGAGCTAAAGACGCTTCCAAATGGAAATACAGAGGTTCTTCTTGCAAGCCTGAATATACAGCTAGCGGAGGAGACTTTAAAATCGCTTGAGGCTGACTATGATCCAAATGGGCTTTTGATATCCGGAGGAGTCAGAGGCTCATATACTGCAGTTGACGGACCGCTTTCCGGGCAGGACCTTGTTGCAGTAAATGCCTCTCTAAGGTATTCGGGCAAGAACTGGTCTATTTCCGCAACCCCATCCTTAAGCTGGTCATTCCCTCAGTCCTCTGATGCTCTTCTCTCGCCTTCACTGACAATCTCCGGCTCATGGAGAAACAACACTACCAATGTCTATGAGAATGCAGAGCTTAGCAAGAAGCAGAATGATGTTGTTACCCGTCAGAATCAGTATGTGCAGGCTATGACAAACTATGTGCAGAGTGGTCAGAACCTCAGTGTGAGCATAATGGACTGGAACTTCAAAATGGGACAGGCTGATTCAAATATAGCCTACTTAAAGGAAGTCAGAGACAATCAAGCGGAACTCTATGAAAAGGGCCTTATTACAAAAGAGGAGCTTGATGATGCCGAGCTTGATATAAAACTCGCTGAATACGATAGAGACGATCTAATTTTACAGGGTCTTATCCTTGACTGTGATTTGGCTCTATATGCGCTATAGGAGTGGTTATGAGCAAAGACAAGAAAGAAATGGAGGAAGAGAGACCTCTCACAGAATCTGAGATTCAGGAAAAGAGACTCAGGGATGCCGCAAAGGCCCGAAAGAGAAAAAAGGCAATAAAGAGCCTGATCATATGGCTTATCATAATCGTTATTTTATCTGCGGCTTTAATTTATTTCTTTGTTATAAGAAGGGCTGAGAAGGCTAGAGAAGCTGAGCTCATGAATCAAAATAGGACTGTTGAGACCAAAGTCATGGAGAATGTCTATACTCAGACTATCGATATATCAGGCTACGTTGAGGCCTATGATACGCTTCAGGCAAAATTCAGGTCCACTGGAGCCGTTACAGGGGTCTATGTCCAAGAGGGTGATAAGGTAAAGAAGGGAGACCTTCTTGCATCGATTGACGATACTTCGCAGCGATTGCAGCTTCAGAACATAGAAAACCAGATTGAAGAGGCAAAACTAACCGGATCGCTAAGGCAACTTGAGCTTTTGGAGATGCAGAAGACAAATGCTGAGAACAATCTCGACTATACGAATATATATGCAAATTTCGATGGTATTGTTGCAGACGTAAACGTTGTTGAGAATGACTATTTCGAGGCGGGATCCTCAGTTCTCACAATAATCGACCGCTCAAAATTGAAGGCTACTGTCGAGATTGATGAGATAGACATGCAGTATGTCTACGTTGGACAGGAGGCGCTTTTGACATTTGACTCTCTTCCCGGAGTGGTCGTACCTGCAGTGGTCTCCTACATTCCTATGATTGGCCGCTATACAAACCAGGGAATCGGAGTAGTGGATGTTGAGCTTACAATAGAAAATCCTCCAGAGAATCTAATTCCTGGTTTTACCTTTGAGGGAACAATCACCGTTCAGGGTGAGGTTTCAATGCTGATTATTCCTTCTGCTGCAATTAAGACTGGAAGAGGTGGAGTAACTACCGTTAAGGTCAAGAATGACAGGGGCGAGACTGAGGATAGAACCGTCTCTGTCAAATATCTTGGTGAGGGGCTTGCTCAGGTCCTCTCTGGCCTTGAGAAGGATGAAACAGTTGTCTATGAGCAGTCTAGCGGCAATATGTTTATGAGGATGGGCATGCCCGGGAGGTAGAGGTAGTGTCTGATGCTGTCATCAAACTCATAAACGTCAGAAGATTCTATCTTGTGGGAGACTTTGTCGTTAAGGCTCTCGATGGTGTGACTCTTACGATAAATAAAGGCTCGTTTACTGCGATAATGGGTCCATCTGGTTCAGGAAAATCCACAATAATGAACCTAATTGGCTGCCTTGATACCGCAACAAGCGGCTACATAGAGATAGATGGAGAGCTTACAAATGATCTAAATGAGAGTGAGCTCGCCTTTATCAGAAATCAGAAGATCGGCTTTGTCTTCCAGCAGTTCAATCTTCTGGGAAGGCTCAATGCGCTTGAGAATGTAATGACTCCAATGGTCTATGCCAACTACTCCTCTCGCGAGAGAAGAGATAGAGCGGAGGAGATGCTTATCAAAGTCGGACTCAAAGACAGGATGAAGCATCTCCCAAATGAGCTCTCAGGAGGGCAGAAGCAGAGAGTGGCTATAGCTAGGGCCCTTGTGAATAATCCAGCCATTTTATTGGCAGATGAGCCCACCGGAGCACTTGATAGCAAGACTGGAGATCAGATAATGACTCTTTTTGAGTCGCTTAATGATGAGGGGAAGACCATTGTTTTTGTCACTCATGACAGAGCCCTTGGCATGAGATGCAAAGAGCAGGTCTACATACACGATGGGAGAATAGCAGACCAAGATGTTTTTCGAAAATTTTAAGCTAGCTCTCAAGTCCATGTGGACCAACAAGATGAGGACCTTCCTATCGCTACTCGGAATAGTGATCGGAGTTGGATCTGTGGTTGCTATTCTCAATCTTGGACAGAGTGCCAATGACTCAATTATGGAATCAATGGAGGTCGGCGGTCTTGATATGGTCAACGTCATACCATCGGGATGGTCGAGAGAGGCAACATTCGACGAGGAATTCAGCCAGAACTTCCTTGTCAACATAATGGGCATCAAGGATGTTGTCGCAACTGTTTCCTCAACTGCAAATGTGCGCTATGGCCAAGAGAGGCTATCAACGTCCATCTCTGGTGTGACAAGCGACTTTTTTGAGGTAAATAAACTCTCTCTACTCGATGGAGAGTTCTTCACGGCAACGGACAATATAAACAGAAGGCAGGTTGTCATTCTAGGCTCAGATGTTGCTGAAGAGCTCTTTCCCGCAGGAGGCGCCGTAGGAAAATACATATCGATTTTCAGGACACAGTCTAAACGCTATCTTGTTCTGGGAGTGCTGGAAGAGAAGGATGCGACTTTGGGAGCCTCTTATAACAATGGCATCTTTATTCCGTTCAATACGTACATACAGCGCTTTAGGAAAACAAGCCAGGTATCAAGCTACACAATCCAGGTCGAAGATGGCTTTGATGCCACCAAGGTTGCCGATGATATAGATGAGTATCTGTCGAGTATAACCGACTCAGATACCTATACGATCTTCTCACCTGCGCAGCTTGTGGATATGGCAAATCAGATAATGACTACATTCTCTTCCTTCTTGGCCGCAATTGCCGCAATAAGCCTTCTTGTAGGCGGAATTGGGATAATGAACATCATGCTTGTCTCTGTTGTCGAGAGAACAAGGGAGATTGGAATAAGGAAGGCTCTCGGGGCGACGCCCAAGGTCATAAGAGGACAGTTCTTGGTTGAGTCCATCACCCTTACAATAACCGGAGGTCTAATTGGAATTCTATTTGGATGGCTTATTAGCTATCTGATTGTGCAATATGCCGGATGGGCCCTTCACTTCTCATGGCTTGCTGTTATCCTTGCCATGGCCTTCAGTACATTCGTGGGAGTCTTCTTCGGCTGGTATCCTGCAATGAAGGCATCTAAGCTAGATCCAATACAGGCACTAAGCTACGAGTAAAAAAGGCCTTTTTAACAGAAGAAAAGCATCATTATGGCTCTCATTGAGTTTATGAGAGCCTGTTTTTTTAGATTTATCTTTATATAATGCAATTAATTAATAGATAAATTTAATAAAATTTCCATTTCTGCATATAATTTGCACATGTTACTAAAGAGAGAATTAATTTCAAGTAAAATCTATTTAATTCGTTAAAAGTGTGATAATATTTCACAAGTGGGGATGTCTTCATGAAGGTAGAGGAGAAAGAGAGGCATTCACCTATTCATAGGGAGAGTGCAGGCGTGCTGACAATAATCAGCATTACTTTTGCGCTGATTATTCTCTTTATATGCTTGATTTTCTATTTTATGTATTCTTCTCTCAGGCTCTCACTTGAAAACACGATAGAGAAGACCTTCAACCGCGTCTTCTTGGCCCTCTCTACCTATAACAGAGACGAGATTGAGAGTCTTTTGCATGACAGTGATATTGTCGCTGTAGGAATCTATAAGTCAGATGGCACTCCGATTCTCTATTATGGTCCCAATACAGGTTCTGAGGGATTTGAGATCAAGCATTTTACAGATACCAATGTTCCATTCTTCAAAGAATCGAATGTCATTGGTTATGATGTTTCAAATAAGCTGATTGAGTGCATCAGAGTCAGGAATTTCGAATATTCCTATTATGATATTGACGCGATTCCTCTTGATGTTCTCTCTCAATCTGGTGCTGATATAGTCTTCTTTGCGCTTAGGGCAACTGAGTATTTCTCGTCTCTTATAACGCTCTTTGTGGGACTTGCGATATCCATATTGATATCAATCGGGGCATTTGTCTTCTTGCTATTGGTCTTTATACAGAACTCAAAATTCAAGACAAGGCTCAGAGAGCAGGAGGCTCTTGTTGCAATGGGGCAAGCTGCTAGAACACTGACTCATGAGATTAAGAATCCGCTCTCTGCAATAACGCTGCAGGTTGCCCTTTTAAAGAGGCTTGCACCCGAGAGCCTTCAGGATGACCTTAAGGTAGTCGAGTCAGAGGCCAAGCGTCTTACTATGCTGACAAACAGGGTCTCAGAGTATCTGAGAAACCCAAATGGAGAGCCTGAGCTTATCTCTCTTAAGGGTGCAATTGAGAGTGTGGAGGCTCAATTTCCCAGTGATATCTATTGGGATATAGACTCCCAGGGAGAGGCAAATATTCTATTTGACCAAGACAGAGTTCGCTCGGTGCTTGTAAATATCATAGAGAATGCCGTAGAGGCTTCTCCTGGGAAGACAGCTGAGATAAGCGTAAGGCTATCTAAAAAGGGAGCCTTTTACAAAGTTACAGTGGAGGACCATGGAAAGGGCATAAAGGCAGAGGATATGAAGGAGGTCTTCAATCCCTTCTACACTACCAAGATCCATGGTGCTGGAATTGGAGTGCCAATATCAATTCAGTTCATGAGAGCAGCCGGAGGGGAGCTGAGTATCAAGAGCGAGAGTGGTAAGGGCACAACTGTTACCCTTCTTTTCAGGGCAGCAGGAAAGAGCGGAGGTAAAAATGAGAGTTCTGATTTGCGATGACGAAGAGAACATTCGAAATCTTATGAAGAGATATCTTCAGCTTGAGGATATAGACTCTGATACTGCAGAGAACGGATTCGCGGCTCAGCGCCTTATGAAGGAGACGCCATATGATGCGCTCTTAGTTGATCTTAAGATGCCGGGAATGGATGGTCTTGAGCTCATTAAGTGGGCACGTGATGAGGGCTATAGAATGCCGATTATCATGATAAGCGCATATGGGGAGATAAAGGACGCAGTATCTGCTCTAAAAGACGGTGCCCAAGATTACATTGTCAAGCCCTTTAACCCAGAAGAGGTAATTGTAAGGATAAAGAACCTTGTAGAGTCATATAATCTCAGGTCGCTCTTTGAGGGAACGAGAAAGGATGGGAAATCCCCGACCTTTATCGGTGAGAGCAACGAGGTAAGGCATATAAAGGAGATAATCGAGAAGATTGCCCCATCTCAGGCAACGGTTCTTATAACCGGTGAGTCTGGAACAGGAAAAGAGGTCATTGCAAAGGCAATTCACGACGCCTCCAATGTCTCCTCTGGCCCATTTATTGCCATTAATATCGGCGGTGTTCCAGAGAACCTACTTGAGTCGGAGCTCTTTGGATATGAGAAGGGAGCTTTCACTGGTGCAGTCAACAGAAAGACTGGAATGTTTGAGCTTGCCTCCGGAGGAACGCTATTTCTTGATGAGATAGGCGATATGCCTATGTCGCTACAGGTCAAGATACTTCGCGTGCTTCAGGAGAGGAAGATCACAAGACTTGGCTCTACTACCCAAATGCCGATAAACGCAAGAATAATCGCAGCGACAAATAAGAATCTCGATGAGATGGTTCAGATGGGTCTCTTCAGAGAGGATCTCTACTATAGGCTCAATGTGGTGAGAATAAACGTTCCCCCACTTAGAGAGAGAAGGGAAGACATACCTCTTTTGGCGGCAGGGATAATCGATAAGTACAACAGAACAATGGGCACAAAGGTCACAGGCTTCACTCCTAAGGCGCTTGAGGCACTAAAGAGCCATGAGTTCTATGGAAATGTCAGAGAGCTTGAGAATATTCTCGAGAGGTCGATGATCTTTGCCAGTGGTCCCTTAATCGATGTGGGAGATCTGGACTTAAAGGCAGGACTTCAGAAAGAGGGCAAAGCAGCCCCAATTGACCTATCAGACAGTGATGCTGTAAGTCTAAAGGAT
The DNA here is from genome assembly GCA_947630635.1 of uncultured Spirochaetaceae bacterium. GTDB lineage: Bacteria > Spirochaetota > Spirochaetia > Sphaerochaetales > Sphaerochaetaceae > Ornithospirochaeta. The sequence continues at coordinate 13,098 of CANRIJ010000032.1, forward strand.
GTGGAAAAGCTTGCAATCATAAGAGCGCTTCAGAGATGGGAGGGGAACAGGACTCGCGCTAGCGAGGAGCTTGGCATCTCTCGAAGAACGCTTATCAGCAAGATTGCAGAGTACAAGATAGATCTTTAGAGAAGAGGTGAATCTATGAAAAGAGTATCAGCAGTGCTCCTTATGGGAGTGC
>CANRIJ010000033.1 GCA_947630635.1 uncultured Spirochaetaceae bacterium
CAGGATGTGGACCTTGTTCTCACAACACGTGAGCTTGCTCGCCTAATTAAAGAGAATGGCATTCTCTTCAATGAGATCAAGGAGATAGAGGCAGATGATCCACTTGGAGAGTATACAGGTGCTGGAACTATCTTCGGTGTAACCGGAGGAGTTATGGAAGCTGCTCTCAGAACAGCCTACAAGGCACTTAACGGAAAGGAGCTTGAGATTCCTGAGATTCATCTTGTAAGAGGACTCGGAGAGGTCAAGGAGGGCGAAGTCGAGGCTGGTGGAAAGAGGATCAGAGTAGTCATTGTTCATGGTATGGCCAATGCAAAAGAGCTTCTTGATAAGGTGAAGAAGGATAAGCTTGAGGGTAAGGTCCCAGAGTATGACTTTATTGAGATTATGGCCTGCCGCGGTGGCTGCATTGCCGGAGGCGGACAGCCACTTGGAACTGACGATCAGGTGAGAAATGCTCGAATCGAGGGTCTTTATAAGGATGATAAGGCCTGTGATAAGAGATGCTCGCATCAGAATGAGTCCATCAAGAGAATCTACGACGAGTATCTTGGAAAGCCTCTTTCTGAGAAGGCCCATCATCTTTTGCATACGGAGTTTGAGAAGAAGGCTCTCTATAAAGAGGATAAATAGAAGAGAAAAGCAAAGGGCGGCGAGAGTCGCCCTTTTTAATAGCTCTTATTTCAGAGCTTTTCTATTTTGCCTTTGGAGGCGTTTTTTTTGGGCTTTGCGTTTTCAGTCAGAGTTTTTCCAGCTGAGAATCTGATACTCTTCAGTGCAATAAGCATGGACCTTCCAATTTCTCTGTAGTCTAAGCTATAAATGGAGCGCTCCAAAGAGTCTTTGAAGCGTTCCATCTTTATTGGGAAAAATATTGAGAAAACCTATCAGCTTCTTAGTTAAGCGTTATGTAGAGCATGCATTTTGCCTCTCCTCCTCGCCTATAGGCAATAAGTGCCTTTCCATCGTCAGACACATCGATAGCATTGAAATTCTCCCCTTTTGGAAGAACCATGGAGTTAGAGCTCGAGTTGCTCTCTCTCAGTGCATTCGGATTTTTGTAAGTCGAGCCTGAATCAGAGGTTGCTGTGAAAGAGAAGACCACATAGTCGTCAGTAAGAGCATAGAGGTGACTTGAATCCTTATTCTGTATGATATCGAGGACTTTTCTGTCCTTTTTTATCGGATCGAGAATTGTCTCGCCCTGTATAAAGGCACCGTCGTTCTGTCCCTGTATTGCCTTGAGAATTCCTCCATCGAGTATGAAGCCATATCCAGCTAGACCTCCGTCGGATTTGAGAAGAATGCTCTTGTTTCCGTTTTTGAGGATGCTCTCTTTTCCAGTTAGGCTCTTGATATTCTTTACTTCGAATGCAGGCTTAGAAAGGTGCTCTGAGATCTTGTAGATAACTGAATGAGTAGTGCTTGATGCGGTGAAAGTCTTTGAGCTCTTTGCTGCCTGAACGCCATGTATTACTCCCTCTCCAAGTAAATTTCCCTGAACTTCGTTCGCTATGACTATATCTGTAAATGTGTCAGAAGAGGGGCTATCTCCCTTGATGAATATTAGGCCCTTAGATGCATTATTCGGAGTGTGGGCAGCAACACCTATTATTGAATAGCCAAAGCCTTCGTCATAGTATGAGTCTGAGTATCCAAATGATGAGATTGGGCTTGCTGCATCCTTTGCCTTGATATCAGAGTAGGTCTTCTGCTTTGAAAGCGAATGACCGCTAGAGGTGTAGGTTGAGACTGCGATTCCGACTGGGCTGTTATGAAAGAAGAAGAAGGGGAATGTAGCGTCCTCTTCTTTTCCTCCGATGGCAAAATCCACTACATTGCCCTTTATTTCAAGCTCATCAAATGTTGCTGATTGCACAGATTCAGAGTACTCAGTAGTTCCCTTCGGAATTATGTATACAGTTCGTGCCTTATTTGATAGTAGAGCAATGTCGCCATTTGGTATGAAATGGGCAATAATATCGCCATCGATACTGAGTCCTGTGTCCTCATTTACCACAAACATCTCTTTTGGGGATCCCGGGTTTGTATTTGAGGATGAGGTAAAGGTTACTTTTGCGTTTCCAAGCGATCCATTTGCATCGGTTTTGAATGTAGCTACAACTGTGTGCTGCCCATCTGTGTCTACAGAGAATGTCAGAGAGGATTCACTCTCTCCTTCTCTCTTGTCTCCATCCACATACCAGGCGATATCAATATTTGATAGCTCCACAGATTCATTTGCTATTACTAGAGTCGCTGTATGCTCGGCAAGTGTAGACATCGTTTTTCCAATTCCGGTGATTCTTCCAGATAGGGGTGAAGAGGTCTGGTCTGATACTGATATCTCTGCATTGCTAAGCGGTGCTGCAGGTATGCTTTGTGAACTGGAGTAGACAATGTCTATTACTCCTGTTGTAGTTGAGTCATTTGAGACTCTTATTACCTCCGTTGTACCTCCAACTGCCTTGTCTTTATCAAAGAGCTTGGCATTTAGGGTATAGGAACCAGAGCTGAGGTTTGACTTAGTCACTACTACGCTTCCCTCTCCTGATCAGATAGAGGGACTTGATATTTCAACATCTTCACCCTCATTGTCCTTTAGCTCCAAAGTAATCTTCGGCTCCTTGATCTGTTCTTTTGGCCATTTGAGCGTTAATGAGAAGCTTCCAGTACCAACTAGTTCATTTAGAACTATTACTACGTTGTTGGCCCCCTCTTTTAGCTCGGTCTCTGTGCTTCCATAGGAAATGTCCTTACCTGCCTGATTTACTCCATAGGCTTTGACAATCCACTTTCCTGGGTAGAGTCCATCGAGTGTGCAAACCGATGTGTAGGTGCTCTTCTCCGAGGTTGTTCGAGAAGTGCTCTCTTCTGCTGAGAAACGATAAGAGGTTACCTTCAGCTCGTCTTCAGCGGGGCTTAGTGTCCTTGATGAGCCTCTCGTAATTGAACTCTGCTCAATCTGTATTCGAAGAGAAGAGGTGCTTGTATGATCCTCGCATGAAATAAATAGCGTGATCAGAAGTGCAAGCGCTGTCATGAATGACAAAACTTTTTTCATTCTAATACTCCTTTCCGGTAAGTGCCGGCATATATCAATACAAAAAAATTTTTAATTTTGCCAAAATTTTTTGCCAAAACATGGATTCTAGGAGTGAATTTCTCTTATAATTTCTTATAGAGGAATGAATTGAGTAAAATTTTGCTTTTTTTCACTGCGCTTATATTCGGAGTCATTGTCTATTTGATGGTTTTTAGGAGAATGATTCTGTGGCCGCTCTTCATTCCGCTCTTTATAGTTGTTGCAGTTTGGTATGTCGTAACCTTCATGGTTACGAAGAAGATGGCGGCAAGCAAATTTCCATCTATGGTATTTTTCAAGAGAGCCAAGATGCTGAATAGCACAAAGACCGATATGACTCATGGAGCCTTTGTTGTCGCTGACCAGATGGCATTTTTTGTGAAGCGAAAGAGTGAGAAGGGATCTGTTGAGATAATCTGGTCTGCTCCGCTGGATGCAATCTCATCATGCGTCTTTGAGAAGGTCGATACCTCTCATAGCGGCTTTACGGTTGTTGAAAAAGACGAGTCAGCCTATTCGTTTATATCAATGAGTGCCAAGAAGAATGAGAGCTCGATTTTAGAATCTCTCAATCTAAAGACACCATTAGCTGGCGAATAGAGTCTAATTCCAGATTGAAATTAAAGCCTAGTTGAAAAGGCCGCTTTTCATCTTTTATGAAAGTTGGCCGCTTTTGCCCTTTTTTTAATTTTTTTTGCATGTAGAGTTGACCCTATGAGGAAAGTTCTCACTCTAAGGGTTCTCATTATTTTGATATGCTTTCTGTCTATCCAGCCTGTTTTGTTGGCTTCAGGTCCTCCTATTCAAATTGGGGTAGATGTTGTGGATATCGATTCGTTTTTTATGGATTCCCTTTCTCTGCACCTCAAAACCACCTTCCGTTTTGAGAACTTTAGAGTGGGTCTTAATCTGAGATATGGGCAAAGCTATATAGAGGAGTTTCACTACCTTGAGGGAGGAGTGGAGCTCTCTATATACCCATTCTCAAATGGCTTCTTTGTAGGCTGTTCCCTCCTACAGGTTGGGACCCTTTGGGGCATGTATGCCCCTGATGAGAACTTTCTTCTATCTGGCGAGGGCTTCATCGGATGGACTTTTCATTTCCCTTACTCATTTCTTGAGCCTCGGTTCTCCTTTTCCGAGGCATTTGACGGAGAGGAGGCAATGAAGGCTTTAAGGTCCTCGGTGAAGCAATTCTCGCGTTTTAGGCTGTCATTGATTTTCGGGGTCGAATTTTAAGGAGGTTTAAAATGTTCTCACCGTTAATGAAGAGTGTTGCAATACTCTTGATAGTTGCAATGCTTGCATCCTGTGCAATGGATGCTGTAGGGCCGGGAAAGGCAACTTCGAATCTGGAGTCCTTTACGGCATCGAGGCTTATCGATCATTTCTATGACGATGTAAGATCCACTCTCTTGGAAAACAATGGTATTACTCAGGAGCAGTATGAGAAGATCGGCAATTTAAATGGGGAGGAAATAACACGCTCGGTCTTAACAGAAAGCAATGGAAAGGAGTACTTGGATTTTCTGAATTGCAGCAAGGCTGGAGACTCTATCGAGAGCGCTGATGAGGTTATTGATAGAGCTGAGAGCCTTATAAGTGATAAGGCAAAGGTGACTGAGCTCAGAGAGAAGGCAAAGGAGATTGAGAGTAGGGTCTACAAGGAGGCAGAGGTTGTCTTTAGAACACGAGCACTTAACGCCTCTCAGAAGGAGGCCTTTAATAAAGAGCTTAGAGCGCTTGTTGTCAAATCTGTGGTTCTCCTTGTTGCTGCTGTTGTGTATGCCTTTATTCCTTCGACGGTTCTATGGGGCAAGGTTGTAGCAGGAACTGCTATAGCAGTCGCGGCTGGAGTATTGGCAACAACTCTGGGAGTGATTATCGATTACAAGAATGGCGATATTGGCAAGGATAAGGCTTTAAAGGAATGGCTTGATGAAATATCAAAGGAGCCAATTGCAGCCTCTGCAATTGCAGCAGGAATAACCAATACTGCATCTGCTATGGGCGCATCTCCGGTTGTTTCGGCGCTTGTTCTCATCGTATTTGCCATTTGGAATATCAAAGACGATGTAAAACCGCTTCTGGATGCCTATAATCTCAAGACTTGATACGAGGGGCTTTGCCCCTCTAAATGTGGTTAATCGATGTCAATTGAGTGTAAGATGTTACATATGATCGACTTTAGGGACTCACTTACAGAGAGGTTTATCAGATATACCGAATTCAATACCATGAGCGATCCTCATTTGGTTGGAGAGAAGCGTCCTACAACCGACGGACAGAGATTTTTTCAGAAGGAGCTTCTAAGAGAATTGGAAGAGCTTGGTCTTGAGACATACTACTCAGATGAGAGCGTTGTCATGGGAGTTCTCAAAGGGAACACAGAGAATGGAAAGAGAGTGGGTTTTCTCTCTCATGTCGATGTATCCAGCGATGTGAACGGCAATAATGTGAAAGCTATTCTCCATAAGGCCTATAACGGAGGAAAGATAGTCCTCGATGGAGTCTCTCTAAGCCAAGAGAGTGACCCCGACCTTATGAGGTACATAGGTAGCGACATCATTACTAGCGATGGCACATCGCTTCTTGGCTCTGATGATAAGGCTGGCATTGCCATAATAATGGAGGCTCTGAAGTATCTTTCAGAGCACAAAGAGATAGAGCATGGGGACATCGAGGTATATTTTACTCCCGATGAGGAGACTGGATCTGGAATGGATATGTTTCCCTATGACCGGCTTAAGAGCTATGTGACATACACTGTTGACGGAGAAGAAGAGGATGTTATTGAGACAGAGTGCTTCAATGCATCAAGCGTAGAGCTGGAGTTCAGAGGACGCGTATGCCATTTAGGAGAAGCAAGGGGAAAGATGGTCAATGCTCTCAAAGTCGCATCCGAGGTCATTTCTATGCTTCCTCAGGCAGAGAGCCCTGAGGCAACTGATGGAAAATATGGCTATTATGCGCCATTTGAGATGCATGGCACTTTGGAAAAGGCCTTGCTTACTATTCTTATCAGGGATTTTGATGAGGGGTCCTTCGAGAGGAGAATCGATAATGTCAGGCATATAGCTGAGTCGGTTGCGAAGCTCTATGGTGCAGAGCTCTCTGTGAAGACGTCGATTACCTATCACAATATGGCAAAGGCAAATTTGGAGAAGCCTGAGGCAAGACTCTCTATAGCCGAAAGCGCCAAAAAGCTCGGCTTTGAAATCAGGGAGAGAGCAATAAGGGGTGGAACAGATGGGGCCAAACTCGCAGAGCTGAAAATTCCCTCTCCGAATATCTTCACCGGAGGCCATAATCTTCACTCGCTTAGGGAATGGGTCAGTGTGGATGCCATGAACAAAAGCGTTAATCTCGTTTTGGGTATAATCGACTATTGGAAAGACAAAAAGTGAGAAAAGCGCTTCTCTTTTTGATTTTGCTTATCGCTTCTCTATCACTCTATGCAGTAGATGTGGTCTTTGAGTCGTTCTTTCCAAATGATATCGAGAGTGCTATCAGAAGCTCAGTGGAAAAGAATGCCACTGGGCGTGGAGAGATAGAGGTCAGGTTTAGAGACTACATTCATAGCGAGAGCGAGTATCCGGGAAAGAGGTACGTCTCATTCAATATGGATATTGATAATAGAGTCACAAAAATAGAGGCACTCTCTGACAATTCAAAATCCCTTATTGCTGAGATAGAGAAGCAGATTAGAGCAGCGCTTTACTACGACAGTAGCCTAATTGCCGAAGATTCCCTTCGTCTTGAGTATATCTACAAGGAGAACTATTCCTTTCAAAGCGATAATAGATATAGAGAGGGAAGCACATTCAAGCTTGTAGATACACTTGGCAAGAATAGAGGACTCTTTGAGATATCTGGGCGATATGATGATAGCTATACCTTGAGGCCCTATTATCTTAAGAATGCACTTCCCGGTATCAGCCTTAGGAGAGCAAGTGACTGGAGATGGGCCGTCTCATTCTCAAGTGACATATTTTTCAGGAATTTCATAGGCACAATTGAGATTGGAAATACCAGCTGGATCTATCCATTTGTTCCAAAGGCTGCATTTGCGGTCTATTACAAGAATGGAGGGACATTCTTCTATGGCGGAATAGGGCTTGAGGCGTCTGTTTCGCTTGTTACTCTCTTTCATACCTCTTTCACTCTTATTGAGGATGGAAGGATAGGGGCAACGGCATATCTTCTTCTTGGATATGGCGGAACACGACGCGGGTATTTCTCATATGGCGGTCTTTTTAGCGTCTATTATGCACATAGCCCCATTGCAAATCTTGAGTGGCGCCTTGGCTACTCTATGCTTCCAACAGACCAAGGAACGATAAATGCAATATACCTGGGCCTTGGAGGCACCTTCTGATGAGAAGGCTTTTGTTTGTTATTATTTCGGTTTTGCTTCTTTTCTCTTGTGCAACCAAGCGCTCCTATAGGGAAGGACAGCCTCGATGGACATATGAGATAGAGGAGGTTCCAGCAAGCAGGGTCTTCGTTGCATCGGGCTCCTCAAGCACCAATGATGGTGCTAGGGATGTTGCATACAATAATCTTCTAAGTGAGATCGGAAGTGCGGTGGGTCTCAATCTGGGCTCGTACTTCAGAGAGCTTGTTCAGCGCGATGAGGCCTCTGAGATAGGACTCAGAATAGACAATTACTATCTCTACGATGAGAATGGCGAGCACGAAGTCTGGGTTCGCGGCCTTCTTTCGAATTCCTCTTATGAGAGTCTTAGAAGCGAGGGCATTCTCTCTCAGGAGGAGAGAACCTCATCAATTGGCTCTCTTTTGTCAGCAGCCCTATCAGACTATAGGGAGAATCGAGATGGAAGTGCGCTTACGCTTATAATGCAGGCACTCTCGCTCTCTTTGGATGGGCCTGTAACAAATAGCGACTATGAGCCTGATAAGCTCTTAAAGAGAGCGATGGAATACCTTGATAATATCTTTCTTAGGCTCTATAGACCTTCTAGTGAGATGATGGAGACCATGGTTGAGGCAAAGCGCAGGAAGGGAGTCTTCTATCCGGTAGTTGAGGACCTTTTGATACGCGCTTCTTATGATATGGAGAACGAGATGGGCGAGATCGTTCAGAGCTCGTTTCTAGCCAAAACCAATAATGAGGGCCTTCTTAGGTTCAATAAGACCAACCCCTATATGGTTAGAGAGGGGGACGTTGTGTTCTCTGTATATATTGATCCGGCTTTGATAAACGCAATTCAGAGTAAGGCCGAAAGGGGATTCTTGGATGAGTTTATGAGTCTCTTGGATTCAAAATCGATTGTCTACAGCTATGTTGATAGGGGGATTCTGGATTTAGAGGAAGCGATTGTTGCCTTAAGTGAGTATGATGAGGAGGGAAATTCCCTTGAAAGCGAGCTCTTTATTGATGAATTCAGGTCCTACCTTGAGAGAGTCGATGTGAGAAATATGGAGATTGTCTATCTTGCAGGCGAGGAAGAAGAGGATATTCTATCTCAGCTTGAGATTGATTTTCCAAATAAGCGCTATTACATAATCGGAAGGATAGGTCTTGTGGATAGCTTTGTCGGCCCAGTTTTATCATACGCTATGACTCAGGGCAGTCTCTCAATTTATGAAAGGGGAAATGATGAGCCCTACGTCAATCAGGAATCCTTTACATCAAGCTATGGAAATACTCTTGAAGAGGCAGAGATAAAAGCGCTATCTCGTGAGAGCCGGATTCTTGCAGGACGCCTCTTAGAGGAAATCTAGCCTAGTGCTCTCTTAAATAGGCTACTATTTTCTCCGGTTCGTTTGTTACTACTGCAAATGGATCGATGGGGAGCATCTTCTCTAATACCTCGATACTATCTACAGTCCATGGGCAGAGTGGATACTTTCCCTTCTTATTTTTGAATTCTCTCTCTGCAATATCCCATTTGGGCTTTAGGTAATCTGTTTGAAATAGAATTCTTCCCTGTCCTTTCTGAAGAAAGACAGGGACGGTAGTTGGTGGTCCTTCGTATATGAGCCCCAGTGGGTATTTGCCTTTGTTCATCTTCCAAAATGCTCTCATTGCAAGTGGATTGAATGACGAGACCATAACTCTATCTGCTATTTGTGGGTAATTATTCAGTGTTCCTGTAAGAGTTGATATCAGTTTTTTATCAAAGCTGAAATCTGCTTTGATCTCTATGTCATAGTACACTGGCCCTAGCGCCTCAAAGACCTCTTCAAGTGTTGGGATTTCGCTATTGATTGCCTTTATCTCTTTTATCGTCAGCTCTTCTATTTCGCTGTCGGTTCCAAAGACTCGCTTGGTATTGAAGTCGTGTATTACAACAAGATTGCCATCGTCACTTAGATGCACATCAAGCTCCACTCCATCAGCGCCATCTTCCATTGCTCTCTTAAATGACCTGATGGTATTCTCAATCTCCCTCATTGGAGATCCCCTGTGTCCAAGAACAAGTATTCTCTCTCTACTAGTGAGTTCTTCGATATTCATCTTGAAGAGTCCTTATTTCATATGCCCACCTGTTCTCATCAGGGGTCTCAAGTATAAGCGGAATATTCTCTATATCATTTCTTCGGACTATCTGGAGAAATGGATCAAGTCCTATCAGCCCGGCTCCAATAGAGTCATGCCTGTCCTTTTTGCTTGAAAGCGGGACTTTGCTGTCATTCAGGTGCATTCCGTAGAGTTTGTCTTTTCCTAATCTTCTGAAAAAGTCATCTAAGATGCCATCAATATCGTCTTTGACATCGTAGCCGGCACCATAGAGGTGGGCAGTGTCGAGTGTAAAACCGATTTGGTCTTTGTGCTTTGCATTCTCAAGTATTGCCTCAAGCTCATCAAAGGTATTCCCGATTATCGTTCCAGCCCCTGCAGTATTCTCAACTGCGATTCTGACTCCTTCTCTTTCTTCAAGTGCATCGTCTAGCATCTTTGCAGACCTCTTGATGCCGTCAATCCTATCTCCCTCTTTATATGCGCCGGGATGTATGTTCAATATATCAAGACCCAATAGGAGACACCTATCAAGCTCGTCTTTCAGAAGGCTTAGGGATTTCTCTTTGATCTCAGACTCGGGGGAGGCTGGATTTATAAGGTATCCAGAGTGTGGGAGAATGCTCTTTTTGTCAAAGCCCTCTTCCTTCATTCTGGTCTTGAAGTACTCTATCTCCTCTTCTTTGAGCTTTGGAGACTTCCACTGCCTTTGATTTTTTGTGAATATTGCAAAGCCTGTTGCTCCATAGCTTTTAGCTCTATCTACAGAGAGGGCTAGGTGGCTTTCAGTTGATACATGCGGTCCAATGAATAGCATACTTCAATGCTAACCATTCCTCTCTTATTCGTCAAAAAAATCCTCTGATGCTATAATTTCCATAAAAGGCAAAGAAAGTGGGCAAGACTTATAGAATTGGTGAGAAAATAGGCAATTTTGAGGTTATCCAATCAAGGTATATAAAGGACTATTCCTCTAACGGCGTTCTTCTGAGGCACTCTTCGGGGATGGAGGTTTTCTTTCTGGACAATGAGGATGATGAGTGTTTTTTCTCATATTCAGTATATACTCCACCAGCGAACTCAACCGGAGTCTTTCATATTCTGGAGCACACTCTTCTCACAGGAAGCAAGAGATATCCTGTGAGAGACCCATTTATGATGATGGTCAGAAATAGTGCGAACACATTCTTAAATGCCCTTACAGGTCCCGATAGAACCTATTTTCCTGCTGCGTCGCCAGTTAAAAAGGATTTTGACAACATATTCAGCGTATATACAGATGCTGTTTTCTCTCCTCTTTTGAGAAAGGAGTCCTTTGAGCAGGAGGGAATCAGGCTCTCCTCAAAGCCATCTCTTCATTTTGAGGGAGTGGTATTTTCTGAGATGCAGGGCGATATATCCTCTCATGAGGCGGTGGTTGCAGAGCTCTCTACAAGGCCTCTCTTTGATAGTGATAGTCCTTATAGGTATGAGTTTGGCGGAAATCCTCCAGATATTACCGACTTGAGTTATGAGGAGTTTATCCAAACTTACAAAGAGCACTATGTACCTGCAAATATCACTCTCTTTTTTTACGGGAATTTGGATCTAGAGGAAAAACTCGATTATTTGGAGAAGAATTATCTAAGCAAAACTGATGGCGGAAAGAGAGTAGAGCGTGCAAAGCTTACACATCGATGGGATAAGCCAAAGAGAGTCTATGGCAAGAGCAACGCAGAGGAGGGAGGCGAGAGCTCCTCTTTGATGGTCAGCTGGCTATTGGGTGAAGCTGATAGTCCTTTGGATACGCTTATTCTATCGCTTATAGTCGATATTCTTCTGGGAAATCCAGGATCTCCCTTATATAAGGCTGTTGTTGAATCGAATATTGGCAGAGATCTCTCTTCTGAAAGCGGAATGAGCGACTCTTATAGGGAGCTTATCTTTTCTGTTGGAGTAAGCGGCAGCAGAAAAGAGAGGGCAGATGAGTTTGAGGCTTTTATTTTGAGTGCTCTTAGGGATATTGCCACAACTGCAATTGGCGAGAAGATGGTTGAGGCAGCACTTAGAAGAATGGAGTTCAGGCTAAGAGAGAAGCCCTCTGGAATGAGCATGGGCTATGCACTCTACTTTGGATCAATAGAGCGAACTTGGGCATTTGGAAAAGATCCTCTAGCTGCTTTGGATGTAAGCGAATACTTAATGATTATTCGAGAGCATCTTAAAGAGAACAAAAGGTTCTTTGAGGATTGGATTACTACTAACCTGGTTGATAATCCTCATAGGCTCTTATCTGTCATAACAATGGATAAAGACCACCAAAAGAGAATCGAGAGGGAGATTGAGGATAAGCTCAAGATACATGCACACTCTTGGTCAAAGAAAGAAGAGGATGAATTTGATAGGTTTTCACATACTCCGGACTCGATTGAAGATCTAAAGAGGCTCCCGCGTCTTACATATAAGGACGTTCCAAATGTAAGCGGGGATATCAATATAAATGAGAGAGATTCGATTCTATATACGACTCTGACAACTGGGTCTATCATCTACCTTGATTTGGCAATAGAGGTTACAGATCTCTCAATTGAGGAGCTTGAGGACCTTTCGCTACTGTCTCGGCTCTTACTGATGACAGGAACCGATGATATGGATCTGAGCGCTTTTCAGACCGAGCTAAGCTTCTCAACTGGTGGAACAAGCGCAAATATAGATGGGGAAACAGATACTAATGGCAATGCAAGAGTCTTTTTGTTTGTGAGAACCAAGGCGCTTAAAGAGTATTATAGAGATGCTGCCAAGCTGATTAATAAGCTTCTTATCAATACAGTTGTCAGTGATAAAGAGCGCATTAAGAGCGCTTTGGAGGACATATCAAGCGACTATCAGAGCTCAGTGCTCAGAAATGCATATCAGTATGTTATCTCATCCTCATCTCAATCTATTTCCAAGGCTGATTACATCGGTGAGAGAACACGTGGAATTGAGTTTTGGCTCAGAGCTGAGGAGATGAAGAATGAGTTGGACTCTCTTTCAGAGAGACTCCCTCTCTTGAGAGACAAGATAGTCGATAGAAAGAGAACGCGCGTTCATATTGGCGTTGAGAAAGATGACTTGGAGTATGCGCTGGAAATATCTAAGGAGTTCTATCTCTCAATACCAGAGAAAGAGGGCGTTGGCATTGATACTAAGCCCTTTGAGCCTAAAAAAGAGACACTTCTCTTTTCTATCTCATCGCCAGTTACATTCATGGGACTTACTGCAAAATCCCCATCCCACCATGATAGTGATTATGCAAGCCTATCTATGCTTTTGCGCCTTGTTGGAAAGAATGAGCTTTGGTCTCTAATCAGAGAGAAGGGCGGGGCATATGGGGCTGGCACTCTTCCTGACTACCTAAACTACGCCTTCTCATTCTATACCTACCGCGACCCAAGGTTTGATGCCTCTTATCAAGACATATTCAAGGCAATTGAAGAAGAGAAGATCACCGATGAGAAGATAGAGGATGTAAAGCTACTTATACTCTCAAAGGACGTAAGGCCCCTTGGACCGCAGACTGCCTCATATACTGCCTTTATGAGGTTTCTCTATTCTCTAAAGGACGAAGAGA
>CANRIJ010000034.1 GCA_947630635.1 uncultured Spirochaetaceae bacterium
AATATAAAGTTCTTTGTCGTAATCTCATTCCTGAATGATTTTCCAATCTGGGCTATGCCAAATGGAATCTTAACCCTTGAAGACTGAAGCACATTCTTAAAATCGACATAGATGCCCTGCGCAGTCTCTGGCCTTAGATATACTACAGAAGCCGCATCCTTATTTGCCCCAATATGAGACTCGAACATCAAATTGAAGTTTCTGGGCTCAGTAAAAGATCCCTTATTGCCACAAACCGGGCATGGAGCGTTAAGGTCAATCTGATCTGATCTGAATCTGCTTTTACAGACCTTGCAGTCAACCATTGGGTCGCTGAAGTTAGATACGTGACCAGAGGCCTCCCAGACTCTCGGGTGCATCAAAATGGATGCGTCCAGCCCGACTATATCATCATGAAGCTGGGTCATCTCCTTCCACCAGAAGTCTCTGATGTTATTCTTGAGCTCTACTCCCATTGGACCATAGTCGTATGCGCCATTGAGTCCACCATAGATCTCAGATGACTGGAATATAAAGCCTCTTCTTCTGCAAAGCGATATAAGCTTATCCATTGTTACTGTATCAGGCATTCTCTTTCTCCTTCATAAACTCTATGCTTCTCTTTGCTCTTCTCTCAGCCTCATCAAGTCCGAGTATTTCAATTGAATCAAACAAGGGCAATGATACCTTTGAGTTGGTTATTGCGACTCTAAGCGGCTGAAAGACTCCATTTACCTTTAAAGAGAGCTCCTGAGCAAGCTTTACGAGGCTATTCTCGATATCCTCGCTTCCCTCTCCCCTCTTCAGCGAAGAAAAGAGAATCTCAGAGCCTCTCTCAAGAGCCTCTAGGCTACTCTTTAGATCCGCACCCTTGGATATATACATCTCGACATCCTCAGGGGGCCTATCCTCAAAGACAAAAGATGAGAGCTCTACAATATCTTTTAGAGTCTTCATTCTCTCCTTTGCTGGAGGAATGAGAAGCTTTAGCACTCTCATCTCCTCCTCAGTGGGATCACTATGAATATAGCCCTTATCAACCAAGTAGGGCTTAACAAGAGAGAATAACTCATCATCGCTCTTTGATCTTATATACATGCCGTTAAACCATTCGAGCTTTTTGTAATCAAAGACTCCGGGAGACTTATGTATTCCCTCAAGGGTAAAGCACTTCTCAAGCTCTTCTTTTGAGAAGAACTCCGTGGACCCATCAAGAGACCATCCGACAAGAGTCACATAATTAATCAGAGCCTCAGCTAGGTATCCATCATTTCTGAACTCTCTGACACTTGTAGATCCATGCCTCTTAGAGAGCTTTTGTCCATCCTTTCCCATAACCATTGGAAGATGGCAGTAGATTGGAGGCTCCCAGCCAAATGCCTCATAGAGTATTACATGCAGTGGCCCAGTTGGTATCCACTCCTGAGCCCTCATTACATGGGTTATCCCCATCAAATGGTCATCGATTACGTTTGCAAGATGGTATGTTGGAAAGCCATCGCTCTTTAGGAGAATCGGGTCTGGAGAGATATCTCTGTTCTTGCGAGTTATATCACCCATTAGAAGATCGTGCACTGTGGTCTTGCCCTCTGTCGGGACCTTAAGCCTGATTACTGGCTTAATGCCCTTTCCCTCTAGCTCTGCTCTCTCTTCCTCACTCAGATTAAGGCAGTGCCTATCATAGCCCTGATACTCGCTTTTTGTCCTCTGCTGCTCCTCTCTCAAAGCCTCAAGACGCTCTGGAGTGCAATAGCAATAGTAGGCTTTTCCCATATCAACAAGCTTCTTGGCATAGTCTTGGTAGATCTTATAGCGCTCTGATTGGATATAGGGACCAAACTCCCCGCCAACAACAGGCCCCTCATCCCATTTGATGCCAAGCCAAGAGAGAGTCGAATACAAATCCTCAAGAGACTCATCAGAGTATCGCTCCCTATCAGTATCCTCAACTCTCAAGATGAATTTTCCGTGCGAAGCCTTTGCAAAGAAATAGTTATAAAGGGCAGTTCTGACTCCACCTATGTGCTGTAGCCCAGTAGGAGAAGGAGCATAGCGAACACGTACTTCCATAAGCTCTCCATTCAAGCGTAAAGTTTAATAAAAGCGCATAAAAAGCACAATGTGAGATTCTAGTCCTTCAGAAAATCGACTATTTTCCTTATGGCTTCTTCCTCTGCTTCTTTGTCCTTATCATAGAAAAGATAGTGAGTCGCGTTTTTAACCAAATACTCCTCTTTATATCCCTTTTTCTTATCGCGGATTATAAAGTCGCTTATTCTGGTTCCACCAGTTACCTGGTCGCGCCCACATGCGATGGTAAGCAGTGGCATCTCAAGATCCTGAACGTCTTTTCCACTCTGCATCATGACCTTGTAGAGATTCTTTATCATCTTAGGATAGAGCCATCTCCAATACTCCTCGCCTAGGTATGGGTCATCGGCGGGAGCATCCTCATAGTACATAACGTACTCAGGGTCGCTTGCCCACTTAAGCGGCCATTTCCTCAAGAAGAGAGAGACGAAATTCACAATAAATGGCGGGGTGGGCAAATGCCAAGGAGTATCAGTCATCGCAGGAGCTGCAAGGACTACCTTGTGCACCTCAGGAAACTTCTTTGCAGCTATCACAACTAGCCCCGCTCCCATTGAGTGGCCAATTAAGTCAAGGCTCTTATACCTCGAAAGGAGGTCCCTAGTGGCATTCTCAACTACTTTAATCCAATCAGATGCCTTAGACTTCAAGAAGTCCTTTCCTGAGGTTCCATGTCCTGGGAGTCTTGGAACAAAGACATCAAAGCCCTCGCTATACAAATCGCGCGCAGGTCTCACATTCTCCCCCGGGTAGCCAGAGTAGCCATGGATAATCAAGACTGCCTTATCGCTTTTATTCTCATGTACCAGCTCAAATGACCTTGCAGCCTTTACCTCTTTCTTCTCGTCGCGATATACACCATCATACCAAGGTTCAAAATCAACATACTTATATGGGATCACCATCTTGCCTCCTCTAGGAGATTCAATAGGTCTATTCTGCACCTTACGTTTGTCTTATCAAAGATATTGGCTATGTGATTTGATACGGTATTGAAGGAAATTCCAAGCTCTTGGGCTATCTCCTTATTCGTATAGCCCTCTTTGATGAGTGAGACTATCTCAATTTCCCGCTGAGTGAGATGGTATCTCTCGTAGCGCTCTCTTTTTACACCTTCATCGTCTCTACTGGGTTTTTGAGAATCATCGGCCTCTTCATTTTTTGTATTTACCGCAACACAGAGAAATACCAAAAAGGCCACAGAATACAAAATGGCATAGATCGGAAGAAAGAGGCTCTGCACCTCAGGAAAAATCATAGAGAACAAAAAAAGAGGAAATATGGAGCATGATATTACAATGAGTGTAATAGAGACTGCCTTTACTCTCCTATTTGATATATTGCCGAAGTTTATGATCATAACCATGACAACGTAGAAAATAGAGAGCGCTCCAAAGCCATAGATAAGCTTCTCCAATACGACAGTTGAGAGTTCAGAGTCACTTAATATATAGCGGAAGATCATAAAGAAGAGTGCTGACAGAAAATAGAAAGAGCCATTGATTATTACAACTATTTTCTCTGAGAGCGGCATTGGCCTTGCGATAACCCAATTGGAGAAGAAGCAGAGAAATACGCATAGAAACGACGAATCCAAATAAAAAAAGGCCTCAAATATCAGACTCAGCACAAAACGCGGAGTTCCTGTGTATACAAGAGAGGAATACTCTTGGAGGGCAAAGAGAAGCGCAAGGCCCAAGAGAGAGGAAAGAAGCACTATAAACCAAGCAGTCCACTTTATCTTCAGCTTTATGTGAAGCGCTATCGATAGAGAGAGATCCATCGATATTATCGATATTGCAAATAAAGAAAGAAGAAGCGGAATAGTTGCCATTTAGAGCTTCTTCGCCTGAGACATGTCGCCCTTGCCAAGTATTCTCTTTATATCAACCAGGAACTCAGGAAGGCTCGTGGCCCTGTAGCCATATCGGTCAAGAGACTCATCATTGAGCCTCTCTGCGTTCCTCTCTGCCTCAAGGAGCCTTGGGTAGATTCTCTGATTGAGGTCTTTGCCCTTTCCATTTAAATATAAAAGGGTCTCCTCAAGTCCATCGTAGAGCTCATAGGCCCTCTCTTGAATATTCTCACCTGCCTTGGGAACCTCGTTGAAAAGAACAAAATAGAGAGAGAATGAAGGCACAAAGTACAAGAGGCCAACACTCTTTTTCTCAGCGTACTCTACTGCGCTATCTATCTCATCGGTATTCAGACCTGCCTCAAGTGCACCCATAACTGCGTAAACAGCCTGATATTTGCCTCTTATTCTCTCTCTTGCGGCATAGTCTATAAAGGCCTTCCAATCAAGGTCCTTATCGGGAGTGTTGATGCTCATCGTCGAATATCTCAAATCCTTTCGCATCTGATTGAAGTAGACACCTTCAAAGGCGCTATGAGTAACAATTAGGAGAGCCTGGGCCCCCTCGATTCTCTCTTTCTTTCTTCCTACCATATCAGACCTCCGTGAAATAGAATTCGCTTGTTATTGGAAGCGCTCCATAGACACCTTGCCTATATCTTTCATAGGCATTGGATCTTCTGCTTCCCTTATTGAAATCAGCGAGCGAATAGTACTCAGTTGCACCATCGCTTCCCTTTTGGGCAAAGTAGATGGAATCCTTTCTCAAGAGCCCCTCCTCAAGAAGCGATGGATTGCAGTCAACAACAATAAGCTGGCTCAACTTGTCATGTTTCTGGAATATGTCTACAAGGTGAGTGAGAACACTCGGATGCAAGAGCTGCCCGAAATCATCTGCGACGATAGTCTTTTCCGTCCTAAAGGCCTCAAAGAATGATACAGAGAGAAGAATCAGCCTCCTTAAAGACAGCGACTCTCTCATAAAGAGCTGGCTATATGCCTCGCTCTGTCCATTGTTTATAAAAGAGTGCGATACTGCAACTGCCTCCTCTCCCTTGTCATTCGATACTACTCTGAGAGATGAAATATCTGTCACATCAAGAGCCCATAAGAAGGATGAGATGAGCCTTGAAGAGTCCTTATCGCTTTTAAGAGCTCTGATTACCGCCTCTTCTGCGCCCTTTCCGTAGCCAAGAGGAAGGATATTCAATGTATTGTCAAACCAAGCGTAGACCTCCTTGGCTGTCTCTCCTCCCTTAAGCATAGAGGCCTCTAAAAATGACCTGGATTGATCGAGCCTAGAGGTGATTCTTCTCTTTTCGCCTCTATAGTTCCTGCCAAATCTATAAGTATATAGGCCGTCATCTGACAGCTTTCGCTCGAACATCAGCTTCTTTGAGCCATTTACTCTGTAAATAAGGGACTCCTCATAGATTTTCTCTGTAGTCGCCTTTACTGTGTAATAGCAAATAACTGTCGGATCATTCTCATCAGAGAGGCTCCCATTTCTGAGAAGTATCTCAAGGGTTATCTCACTGGGCCTATCCTTTCCATCCGAGTATGCAAAGCCTGCCTTCTGTAGATATGCCTTAAGGGGATTTCTCCCCTCCTTCTCCGCATAGAGTATGCCTCTAACAGCCTCAAGGGCCCTTACAAAAGAGCTCTTTCCAGCGCCATTTGGACCTATTATGGCAACACTCTTCAATACTCTTATTCCAAAGGCAGGCTCCATAACCTTATCTTTGTCATAGAACCTATCCTTAACAGCCATCAGATTGACTGTCTGTGAATCCTTAACAGATCTGAAGTTCTTGATTGTCATCGAAAGAAGCATCTGAAAACTCCTCTTTGCTGCGCTTACACAAAGGCAGAATACAAAATGAGATTATATTTGACTTTAAGGCGTCACTCAATAAAAAGGCAAAATAGAGAGGGGCCTAAGCCCCTCATCGACTCTAGTTCAAAAGACTATCGTAAAGCGAGTTTTGATTTGACTGACTTATAGCAGGAGGAGCCTGAGTGCCATTTATCTGGTTCTCTGCAGCCTCTGTCTGGGCCTCCATTGTCTGAAGCCTATTATAGAGGCGCCCTACATCTGGGTTTCCAGAGGCCCTATAGACCTCCTCGCTGAGCTCAATAGCCTTCTTCATCTCTCCAGTTGCAGCATATATAAGAGATGCATTATAGCCAGAAGGAACATGCTTATCAGTCTTCCATGCGTCCAAGAAGAGAGAGAGTGCATAGGAAAGGTTGCCCTTCTCTGCGCTCTTATAAGCCTCATCGAGAGACTTGATCTTAGGGCTGTTTTTCATGAAATTGAGAGATGTCGTAACCGTTGATGGCAAGAATGCGTCCTTTATCTTGCTGTTAAAGCCATTGATCATGCTTCTGAACATGTATTTGATATCATGTCCAAGAGATGGGTAGTAAGGATTGAAATCATCTACCCACTTAGCACTGTCTGAGTAGGTCTTAGTAGCAATAATCTGGTTGTTCTTTGTATCAATAACGGTAAGCGTATAGGTTATGGAAACATCTCTATGGACATAGTAGTCAAAGTCTATTCCGCCCCAGATTCCCCCTGGAGTAAATGACGGATAGTAGACTCCACCATAGCTCATACCACCTGTATAGCCCCATCCTCCAATTCCATATACATCGTTATATAGCGAATAGAAATCGGGGTTATTCATTCCGTAGGGACCTGGATCAAAGTAGTCATATCCCTCTGGGACTGCCCAAATATACTCGTTGACGCTCATATTGTTGATTCTCGGAATTATTACTGCATCATAGCCCTTATCGCTCAGGGACTTGGAGATGCTGTTTCCAATGAGAGTTCCATTATTGATTATGGCATCCGTCTGGCTCGGAGAGAGAATATTGTAGTAATTAGATCCTCCAAGGTCACTCAAAAGCTGATTTGTGGCATAGTCTGCAACTTCCTTCGGAAGATTGTTATTATACGATGACGCAATCGATATCCATGAGGCAAACGGATTCATAAATGGAATATAGTTGTTGTAGCTCAGTCGTCCGTTATATGGAACGGTAGAGGCAATTGCAAGATTCCTGTATGCGCTCATATTAATCTCGCTTGGCTTCATATAGGAGACCCTTACAGATGTAGAGCATCCTGCAATCAGAATAACAGACAGCAAAACAAGAGCTATTGAAAAAAGCGATTTTCTCATGCCCAAACTCCTTTCTCAGATATTTCAGAGGAGAGTCTAAGAGCTCTCTCCATATTCATTTCAGCTCTCTCAAGAAATCCAATCTCACCCTCATTTCCTTGAAAGAGCGTACCAATTCTTATAAATGGAAGACCCCATGTCACAATCAGGGAATCATCTGAGTCCAAAGCATCCAAGGCCTCCTCCCCCGAGAGCGAGAAGACTGCAGAGAACTCTCCTCTTCTTGCCCTCAAAAAGGCCTCTTCTGGAGTATATGGACCCAAGACATTCATTGCGATGCGCCTGACTTCCTCTACTACGCTCACAAGCTTTATAGCCGCACTCTTGTCAGAGCTTATTGCTATAGGCTTTGATCTATCAAAGAAACCGGAAACAAAGAGGCTCTCTATATTTATAAGCGAATCGATTATAGACTCAGAATTCATAGCCTCTTTAATTGAGCTTCTCTTCGGCATAAAGATATTTGCGCTTCCAGAGGAGAGCATATCTATTGCCCTCTTGGACGAAGAGATTTCACATAAGACATCAAATAGACTCATGTTGCTATTATCAGGGCATGTCACCATGGCATAAGAGAGTCCATTGAATATTATCTCAGAGGCAATCTTGACACTTAATATCGATGACTCCTCTCCCATTTCCGACTCAATATCGAAGAAAATATACCTCTCACCCTCTCTCTCTGCGCTACTCAAATCATCAAGATTGTCTACATAGCAAGAGAATGGAAGTGGAGACATCATATCATCTGCCACTTTCTTGTATTTTCTCAAATCGCCTATAGCAACTAGCCCATTGAAGTTTCCATATGGCTTTCCAAGGACCGTCTTTATAACGACTGAAATAGAAAAGCGATCTCCAGAGGATATGGCAACGTACCTTTGCATCAAAAAAATCTTAGCACAAATGAAAAATCTCTTCATTAAGGTTATTGACAAAGATATTGTTACTACTTAAAGTATCAAACGTAGATTGATTCTATTAATAAGAACACATTTTTGAAGGAGAAAAAACATGAAAAAACTCGCTCTTATTGCAATTATGGGTCTTTGCGCTGTCACACTTGTCTTCTCAAGTCCGGCCAAGGAAGAGAATGTTACAATCGGCATCTCTCAGCTCCTTGCTCACCCGGCACTTGATGATATTGCAAAGGGAATACAGGACTACCTCGATACGACTGGCCTAAACTATACAGTAGATGTTCAAATCGCAAATGGAGAGGTTGCAACCTGCGCTCAGATTGCACAGGTCTTTAAGACAAATAACTATGACTATGTAGTTGGAATCGCAACTCCATCAGCACAGGCACTTGCCAACTTCATGGATCCAGATAAGCCTATTGTCTATGCAACTGTAACCGACCCAGATGCAGCAGGACTCTCAGGACTCGAGAATGTATGCGGAACAACTGACCAGCCTCCACTAGCTGCTCACCTTGACATCATCGAAGAGATCACAGGCGGAATTAAGACTCTCGGAATGCTCTACACATCTGTTGAGGCGAACGGAATTGCCCTCATGGAGAACATGAAGAAGGCAGCTGAGGCAAAGGGCATTGAATTTGTTCCACAGGCAGTAAACAACTCTTCAGAGGTTAAGTCTGCCGCACAGACAATCGCAGACCGAGTAGATGCAATCTATGTTGGAACCGATAATACCGTTATCTCAGCAATCAACGGAGTTGCAGATGTCTGCATCGAATACGGCATCCCACTTGTTACCGCTGATACCACCTCCTCATTCGGAACCGATGTTCTTCTCTCTGGCGGATTCAACTACTACAACGCAGGACTACAGACCGGAAGAATGCTCTACGATATCATCCAGGGCGCAAAGCCAAGCGATCTTGGAATGGAGTATGTTGAGCAGCAGGAGATCTACATAAATCTCGATACAGCAAAGAAGCTTGGAATTGATATTCCTCAGGCGTTAATCGATGAGGCAGTCTATGTAATTCAGGATGGAAAAGACATCAAGGCAAATTCATAGAATAAAAACTTTTTTAGAGAATGGGTGCGCTCCTCTCGCACCCATTCTTTTTTTGGTAATTTAGGCAATTATTAGCCCTAAAAATACCCTCAAAAGCCCTTCTGTAAAAAAATTGCATAAAAGAAGCATAAAAATACAAAGTCTTGAATATTGAGTAAAGAATTGCAATTCTTTAGACTTTTATCACTCACATATAAGGAGGATAAAAAGTCATGAAGAAATTACTATCAGTTACGCTTACTCTCCTACTTGTCTCAGCAGTTGTCTTCGCAGGCGGCGCAAATGAGTCAGCATCCTCAGGAGAGAAGGTTTACAAGATTGGCATATCGAAGTTCCTTACCCACAATGCACTTGATGCATCAGAGCAGGGCTTCATTGACTACCTGAACTCAACAGATCTCAAGGTAGAGTTTGACAGACAGAACGCTCAGGGCGAGGCATCAACTGCTTCTACAATCGCTCAGAAGTTCAAGGACGACAACGTTGATTTGGCATATGGTATTGCAACTCCTACTGCACAAGCACTTGCAACAGCTCTGCCAAATACCCCTGTTGTCTTCGCAGCAGTTACTGATCCGGTAGAGGCAGGACTTGTCAATAGCTGGGAGGGAGATCCAAGCATCCTCGTTTGCGGAACCTCCGACTCATCACCAGTACAGGCACAGATCGAGCTTCTTGTTGAGCTCACTGGCGCTAAGACAATCGGAAACATCTACAACTCATCAGAGGCAAATGCCACTGTCCAGCAGCAGCTCATCAAAGATGCATGCTCGGCTCTTGGACTCAACTTTGTGTCAGCTGCAATCACCAATTCATCAGAGGTAAGACAGGCAACACAGTCCATTATCGATAGAGTCGATGCAATCTACATTGCAACTGACAACGCAGTTATCTCTGCTCTTGCATCAGTTCAGGATGTCTGCGACCAGGCTGGAAAGGGACTTCTCTCTGGGGACCCATCACCACTGAAGGACTCAGATGGAAACCTCACTGGAATCGATGCACTTGCTGCTTGGGGATTTGACTACTATGCAATCGGAGTCTCAGCAGGAAAGCAGGCAGAGGCTATTTTGAAGGGAGCAAATGCCGGCGAGCAGGGATCACTGGTTCTCGAGGATCCATCGGATTTCGAGCTCTGGTTCAACCTCGACACAGCTGATAAGCTGGGCATTGAGATCCCAGAGGATCTTCTTGCCACCGCTTCAGTTGTAATCAAGGACGGCAAGATCCAGTAAAAGCTTTAAGCTTAAAAAAAGAGCCGCCCAAAAAGGTGGCTCTTTTTATCTAAGGAGAAGAGGAAAGAAATGATTGAGGGAATTTTTGTTGAGGGCCTTATTTTCTCTGTAATGGTTCTTGGCATACTAATCAGCTACAGAATCCTAGACATGGCAGATATGACATGCGATGGAGCAGTCGCTACAGGAGCGGCAGTCTGTACAATGTGCATCACTGGCGGACTGGGAATTGGCGTTGGAATGCTATTCTCATTCTTGGCTGGAATATGCTGCGGACTCGTTACTGCTGCTATACACAACAAGCTCCACATTCCAGTGCTTCTCGCTGGAATTCTAACCATGACAATGCTCTACTCCGTAAACTTGAGGATCCTTGGCAACAAGGCCAATGTTCCGCTTGTAAGAGTAACAACACTCTATAGACTCTTCCCAGCATGGTTCTCATTCCTGCCATCCAGCTACGCATCCCTTTTGGGATCTCTTATCTGCGTTGGCATTGTGAAGGCCCTTATGGATATGTTTTTCCGCTCAGACTTGGGAACAGCGCTTGGTGCCATGGGTGGAAACGAGCAGATGGTCGTCTCTCAAGGCATGAACCCAGCAACTCTCAAGTACATTGGACTGGGACTTGGGAATGGACTGATTGCACTCTCGGGAGCGCTCCTTGCTCAATACCAGGGCTTTGCAGATGCGAATTTGGGACAGGGCATGATCGTTCAGGGTCTTGCTGCAATAATGCTAGGCGAGTTCCTCTTCTCTACCAATAAGATATCTCTCATCACATTAAGGGCAGTTCTAGGCGGCATCATCTATAAAGCGCTTATGTTCCTTGGAAGAAAGTACGGATACCTTATCGGAATCACACCAAATGATTTCAGGCTTCTCACCGGAGTTCTTGTAATAATCTCACTTGCTGTTGCAAAGACAAGAGCCATGTACTCCAACAATAACGCACGTAAGCGAGCTTTAAAGAGAACCAAGCTATCAGCACCACCTAAGGAGGCCTTTAATGAGTAAGAGTCTTAACAAAGCACAATATGAAAGAGAGATTGAAAAGCTTGAAGCAAAGGCTCTTAAGTATGAGAGCAAGGCAGACACCCTCATCGACAATGCCTCTCACCTAGATTCAACAACGGATACTGGAAAGGAGAGGTCCTCTATGCTCAATAGCCAAGCGCTTGAGATCTCCAAGAAGGCAAACGACACTAGAGAGAAAATCAAGATGCTTAAGCGTCAATATGAAGAGAGAATGAAGGGGCTGCCACTGCTGAAGATTGAGCATGTGACTAAGGTATTTGCACCGGGAACAGTAAATGAAAAGGTTGCTCTTGAGGATATAAATCTCACAGTCAATCAAGGTGATGTCATCTGCATAATCGGCTCAAATGGATCTGGAAAGAGCACCCTCTTCAATATGATTTCGGGAACATTCCCTGTAACAAGCGGAACAATAACACTTGCAGGGCTCGATATCACAAAGCAGCCTGAATATAAGAGAGCCTACGACATTGGAAGAGTCTTCCAGGACCCAACAAAGGGAACATCTGCAAATATGTCCATTGAGGATAATATGATGCTAGCCTCCAAAAAGGGGATGAGAGGAGTCAAATTCTCTTTAAATAAGACTACAAGAGAGCGCTTTAAGAGGCTTTTGACTCCAATACACCTTGAAGAGAGACTAAAAGACAATGTAGGACTCCTATCTGGCGGACAGAGACAAGCACTCACTCTATTGATGACAACACTCTCAAAGCCCCATTTGATGCTTCTTGATGAGCACACCGCAGCACTGGATCCAGGAAACGCACAGACTGTTATGGACCTCACCAAAGAGTACATCGAGAGAGATAGCCTTACAGCAATGATGGTCACCCATAACATGCAGTTTGCAATTGACTACGGCAACAGGCTGATCATGATGGACAAGGGACACATCATACTCGATATCTCTGGAGAGGAGAAAAAGAACCTTACAGTTCAGACTCTAGTTGCAAGATTCAAGGAGATTGCAAAGACAGAGTTCACCTCAGACGAGGGACTTCTCACAGAATAGGAAGCTGCACCTTCGGGTGCAGTTTTTTTAAAACAAACTACAAACTTTTGAACAGTCACCACTGGCATTTCTCCATCCTAGCACAATTGCTCACTTTGCCTCTCTTTATCTATGACTTAATTGATGCATCTGACTTTAAGAAGGCTTAGAAAAAAGCACAAAATACATAAAAAACGCCAAAGGCCAATATGCCCGTCAAAGAATATCGTCCTAAACTGAAAGCTCTATTTACTGATAACGCCATTCAAGTGCAGTCTTTTCACAAAAGTTACAGCAAAATAGGGCTTCTTAAGATTAACCTTTCCATAGAAACGGTATAGATTAGTCTAGATGATGCAAAATGGTGCAATCGCGCTTAAAAAACACACATTTTCAATGAAAGAGCTCTTTGCCCTAATCATGCCGCTAATGGCCGAATCTGCCCTCAACATGCTAATCGGAATGGCAGACACCATGATGGTATCAAAGTGCGGAGAGGATGCAGTCACAGCTGTATCGCTTGTGGATTCTGTCTCCTTTCTCTTGATTACTCTCTTTAATGCGTTTGCAACTGGCGGTGCTGTAGTCTGCTCTCAATACATAGGAAACAAAAATCTGGAAATGGCAAGAAATACGGCAAAGAACCTTGTTTATATCTCGCTCTTTTTCGGCCTCTTG
>CANRIJ010000035.1 GCA_947630635.1 uncultured Spirochaetaceae bacterium
ACCTGGTCATCAAGCAAGATCTACAAAAAGATAAGCGCAGCGGGCCTTGGGTCCTTGGATGTAAAGGGAACAACGGAGAATGCATCCTCATTCTCGAATGAGGGAAGTGGAAGCGTAACTTACGTTGCCAAGGCCAAGGGACTTGGAGGGGACGTAACACTTACTTACTCGAACTTTGGAGTGGTTGACTATATTCAGAACACAGGTGGCTTCAATATGATAGTATCAATGAGCCAGAATGGCACTGCCAAGGGAACTCCGAATCTGACTCTTAGCGGTATGTATCCAGCTGTGGTAACGCTTGAGAATATAAGCGTATCTTCTGGTCAGTTTGTTGGATATTACTCAATAACGCAGACTTCGAGCTCTATAACAGCAAGCGTATCCCCAAACCAGAGTATTTCCAATAACCCGTAAATCCACTATCGCCACAATAGAGAGCCGATAGAAAGGCTCTCTTTTTTTGATGTTACTATTCTTCACACATGGCATTTAGAAAGCCTTTTTTCAGTCCATTTATTCTCAAAAAAGGCGAGTTATCGAACAAAAAGTGGCAAAAGTGTTCGATATCTCTAGATTTTTGCCATTTTGATTAATAGCTTATAGATGCTAAAGGTGGAGTTTAAAATGAAGAGATTTGTTGCATTTTCAATATTTTTACTGCTTTCAATAGTACTTATTGTCTCATGCGCCGAAGATCCAACAGCTGAGGTTATCGATAGTCTTCATAAGAAAATCACCAGCCTCGATACTCCACAAAATCTTATAGCAGTTTCCAATCACTCAGGAGGATCGATAGATATTTCTTGGGATAAGGTAGAGAGTGCCACTTTCTATGCTGTTGAATATGCCAATGGTTCAAATTACATAAATTCAAACCGTGATTTTGAGAAGAGCAATTATTCGACATCGATTGTAAACGGCACACAGTTTTCACTTACAAGATTTCCTAATTTAAATGACAAGAGATATGTTTTCAGAGTTAAAGCGGGATATAAGGATGAGGATGGAAATCTTATATATTCAGGAACCTCGAATATTGTCGAAGGCGCCGTTTTAAATAACATTGTCTCTTTTTCTGGTGTGCCTAATGCAGAGAGAAAGGTTATTTTTACTTATTCGCTTCCTCAGACATCTTCTTTGTTGATACCAGGTGCAAAAGTCGCCTCATATAGTCTGAAATTTGAAAGTTCTCAAGTTGGTTCTGAGAATTGGACGGAAGCCAAAGAAAATGGCGAGACGATAGATGCTCTAGAGACTAAGCTCTATAGGCTTACCTTAGTTGTAAATAGTGAAAATACCGCTTCTAGTGTCATATCAGTTACAGGCAATCTGGATAAATACCCATCTTCAATTGAAAAATCCGAAATCAAACTAGAGCCAACTGCTAATGAATATGATCATTCAAAGGGCGCTGTTGTTGTTTCTTTTGAATCAAAAGGTATTAACGAGGCATTGAAAAATGAAGAAGTCTCTCTGAGATTTCTCATAGAGAGACGAGTAAAAAAAGATGGAACATGGTCAAGCTACTCTAAATTCGTAAAAGAAGGCTTTACGGATAATGAGGGAATGACTACCCAGGTAATATCTACCTATCTCGAGGCTGATGCAATATCTTTAATGGCATATACGGAAGACACAATCGAAGAGCATGAAAGTGGTGATGGGGGATATACCATCACCTTCTCGGATCCAGATGTTGAGGCTAATGCCGACTACCAATATAAGCTGACGCCATTTTACTGCTTTTCAAATGGCTCTAATTATATGCCTCATGAATTGGGTACAGAAAGTGAAGTTGTAGCTTTGCCGGATTCAAAGATAAATGGCTTTTATCTGGATTCTAGAACCACTGAGGAAGTAAATCAGACAAGTAATCCATATATGAAATATACACTCAATTTGAGTTGGAATACGCTTCATAATATTGGTGAGGGTTTCTATTTTGTAGTTTATAGACATCTATTGGATTCAACTGAAGAACATACAATTCAAGAGGGTTCCGGCGATAAATATTTTGTTATAAAGCCAATAGATGTCCAGCTTGAATATACACTGAGTGATATCATTGAAATACCACAGAGTGATCACCATAGACACTATTATAGCTATAGTATTTGGCTTTCTAATAATCCTGAAATTGCTGTTTTAGGGGGTGATAGTAAAAATTGGAAAAACAGTGATGTTGAGACTGCAAAAAAGGCATACGGCGATAAGCTCGATATTAAAGACCGAATTACTGGTAATACCCCAGACATAAATCTTTATGATGATAAGGGGACAGTCAATATAATGGATGAACACAGTCTTCAGGCGACTCCATATGAAAGTAATCCGAGCCTTGCCAAATCCATAAAATTGACTTGGAAATTTGATAATGAACAATTAAGTACACAGAATATAAATGGCAATTGGGAAAAAGTATCTATAGTCATAGTAAAAAACTTAGAGCATAGTGCTCCTATTACAGTTGAATGCAGAGATAAAGCAATTACAGAATATGTTGTTGATAATCTTGAAGATGGGAAGGATTATCAGTTCACTGTTCATGCAGAATATGATCCGGGCAATGAACAAGAAAAAATCATATATTCAACTTCCAATATTGCCGATGGAAGGACTTTAGCTATTCCTCAGAATTTGCAGGCAACTAAGAATTCTCAAGTCGTAACTGTTACGTGGAATCCTGTAGATTATGCAAAAGGCTACAAGCTTTATTACAAGACAGATCCTAATGGAGACTTTATTTACTCAATAGATGTAAAAAATAAAACATTATATAAAGTGAACGAAGAATATTTAACTCCTGGGACAACTTATTACATGGCAGTTGCTGCCTATGATAGTTATAGCAAAGAGACAGATAAGACTGAGTCAGTTGAAGCCAATATTCTTGGTTCTGTGCCTATTACAGTTACTGGCTATAACGATTATATAACTGTCAGATGGGATTATATCGATGGTATAGATAATTACAATGTATATATTTATGATAAAGAAGATGCTGAAATTGGGTCAGTTCAGACAAAGAATAATTTCTTCACCTTGAGGTCATCAGATAAGATCATTCAAGAACTTTATAAAGCAAATACAGATCCAAATAATCCTTCTGTATACCCATTATCGCAGAAATACTATTTTTCAGTAGTTCCTATAAATAAAGAAGGAGTCTTTGGAAAAGTAGGTGATAAAAAAGAAGGTCATTGGTATTTACCGCCTATTAATATAAAAGCTACAAAGGGCGAATCAATTAATGAAGTACGATTAACATGGGATAAGATCGAAGATGTTTCATATAGCAGTGATTACAATTTTGAGATATATGGCAGACGTAATGAAGATTTCGAGTGGCAATTAATTAAAATAGTATCAAGTATTGAGAAGTTCTTTGATGACAGAAATAACAAGGAAATGGAATATACAATATGTGTTTCGTCTAAAGGAAAGTCAGGGCCACTTCAAGATATTTTTAAAAAAACCGATGATGAAAATGATAATCTAGGATATAGATTGAATCCTACTAGCTATATAGATGGGCATGATACTACACAGAATAATCTTTATTCTGTTACATTTGCGCCAATTAAAAAGGCTACAAAATATGTAGTTTCTATGGGTGATAAGACGGTTACTGTTACTTCTGAAAATTTGAAAAATCCTGATACTGTTATTAAAGATGGTGCTATTCTTTATAACTCCGAAGATGAAAATGGTAATTTTATAACGGTTTATTTTGAAAAGCCTGTTTTTGAATCTGACATAACGGTTGATTCATCTGTCTATGGAGTGGGTTTTAATAGTTATACTCAACAGGAAATTCAGACTCCAATTGCTTCAACTACTATATATCCGGTTAGTGATGAGACATTTACAGCCGATGATATTTTAAATTTAGCTAATAATGTACTGAAAGTGTATTTAGAAAATGCTAATAATGCATTTGGGAGTGATTGGGTAGGAACTTGGCGGTGGAAGGCTGTGCATATAAATACAGACTATGTTGATGGTTATAATTGTAGTGGAAATAATGGTCCTACTATAGACGCCTCTAAGAATATAGATGGAAAATTAACATTGAAACCCAATCCTTTTGGCTATATTTCTCTGAAAGAATCTGCTGATATAACAGTAATCAATAAAGAACAGAATTATGAACAATTAGATAAAAATAAAGATGCTGATTTAAAATATATAAAAGGAACTATAAAAATTGAGATTTCACTGAGTGATTTTACTGGGGGAAAAGTAGAGTTTTCTATTCAATATTGTGGGGATCATGATAAGGGTGGCGGCTATCCAGTACAAGGAAGCAATGAAGGATATGCATTGATCAGTGGTGGAAGATATAATAACGTAAGAATTTCTTCTAAAAACCACGTGTCTCTGTATTGGGAGTAATAATATGATTAAGAAGTTTTATTTATTACTCTGCTCTTTATTTATTTTAGCTTCATGCAATATGGATCTTATAAGTATGGCTCCAATCGTACTTCCCGAGGTTCCAAAAGAGGAAAGCAGCGATTCTTCTATTGGAGGTAGTCAAAGTGGAGATGGGAGTGAAGAGGTAAAGCCCCCATTTGAGGATGCGCAGGTCTTATCAAAGTCTTTATTTGCTTCTAAAGCTGCTTCTCCAACTAATATTATGATTAGCTGGGATCCGGTTAGGGATGCTGATTACTATACTGTAGAGAGAACAGAACACAAAGTTGAAGATGTAATTCCTAAAGATGCAGAATGGATAGAAGTTGGCTCATTTTGTGAATCAAATTCCTTTGTGGATGATGGGGATGGGAGTGTTTTAGATCCAACTTTGTTTTATTCATATAGAGTTACTCCTCACACAATAGTAGGAGATGTTGGTAAACCCAGTGATATCATAACGGGCAATGTACTTGGATCACCGGTAGAAGTCAGTGTAACAAAGGGAAGTGATGAAAATAACATAGAACTGAGTTGGGGAGCAATGCCTCATGTTGAGCGCTATAGTGTTTATAAAGGATCAAGTATCGATCCTATAGCAACTGTAAATTCAACAAGTTATATCTATGCTGTTCCCGATACAGAAAAGGGTGCTGATATATCATTCTCTGTTGCATCAGTGGGTGAATCTGGAGTCTCTTCTCCACAGAGTTCTGAGTATATTGGATACACTAAAATTCCTGGGGCTCCAACTATAAGTTCTGTTGAAGTTGAGAAAGCCGAAAATGCAAAGACTCTTAGAGTTAAGTTTGACCTAATGGGAGCGGAAGGCACTGAGAAATTCCAAATAGTAAAATCATTTGTTGGTGGTTCTGAAAGTGTGGTCTTTGACTCTTCTTGGGGTGGATCTGTTCCAAAAGACAATGTAACAGGAATCTATACTTTCTCGGATTCAAATGTATCTCCAAATATTGAATATACATACTATGTAAGTGCTGAAAATGATAAAGGAAAGTCTGAAGCAAAAAGCGGTAGTGGATATTTGCTTTCTCCACCACAGAAAGTCCAACTTGTGCCAGTAAATGAAGAGATTAGAAAGGGTTATACGGTAACTATTGAAGAGCCGATTGGCAGTAATATCAATAGCTACACATATGTTGTTGAGCAGTATGATAAGCATGGAATTCAGATGGCAGGTAAATCTGTAGAACTTAAATATTCAGATTTTAATAAAGATAATGACAAACTTTTTACTGAAGTTTATTTTGATGATGTAGATAATAACCAATGGAACGAAGTTCAGTATGCATTAGTGAAGACAAAACTAAATGGAAGAAGCTCTGATGCAGCTAAATCAAATGTCATATCTAATCTTGTAGCCTTAACAGACATAACTGTTTCTAATAATAAGATGCCATCTAGCTCTGAAAGTGATAATTCAAATGGTGTATATCCAATTGTTTTGACTTGGGGAAATGATGGAAGGGGCATAAGAGTTATAAAGAGAACTGGTAGCGATGGTTCTACTAAATCATTGAATATTGATTGTGTGAATGGAACATTCTCTGATAATGACGGAACAAAGCCACTTGTCAAATATACTTATACCTATAAGACAATAGATAGTTTTGGAAGATCTTTTGGTGCAGAGCTTACTACTAAAGAAGGCTATGGGGCAGTAAATTTCCAAGTTTATTCTAAGCTATATGAGTCTCTTACCCTTAAGCCATGGGATGTTCAGATATATGTTCCTGATACATATAAATCCTATTGGAAGAACCAAAGTGAGATAGCTAAGAAAGTAGGCTATGGCAATGCCGGCGATCTCTCAACTCAGACTAAAGCATTGACAGATGATGGCGAATTTATCTATGAAAGCGATCACTATCATAATGGGCAAGTAGGCTATATGGCTAAGATTCAAGGAATAGGGGGACATATAGAATTTACTTATGCTAACTTTGGTGAGAATTCAAATTGGATTGGAAATGGAAGTTATTCAATGGATGTAGACGCATCTGGAAATGGAAGTTGCTCTTCTGGTGGATTTACTATCACAGGTATGTATCCAGGCTCTATCTCACTTGGTGGAATTTCGGTTGCTTCTAAGAATTTTAAGGGTATTTATCAGATAACTCAAAATTATGCTATTGGAAGCAAAACAGAAAAGGTAGCTGTGGCAAATTAAGCTTGGGAAGAAGAGGCAAATGAAAAAGTATTTGTATTTGATTTTGTTAATTCTATTGGTAGCAGTTATTTCAAGCTGTGATGTTATGAAATCAGCAATTAACTTGATTCCCAGCTTTGATGGGAATCTGCCTAATGTTTTCTCTGGAAGATATGCGCTATTTGAGAATGAAGAGGATAGATATTCTTTAAATCCTGCATATATTAATCTCTTTGAATTTGATTCAAAGACAAAGACTTTTAAATATGAACCAAGAGAGACTAGCCAGATTCAAGAAGGAATCTATGAATACAAATATACCTCATATAAGATAACTGATGCCTATGGTACATTGACATTGAAATATACCGAGGAAAGATCAATTGAGAATACAGATGAAAATGGAAGTCTTGAAACTCAAACTTCAAAAGAAGAATCAATAGGTGATAATACTGGCTCAAATGATGGAGATGGATCTACTGATCCAGATAGTCCTTCGGGTGATGAAAATCAGGAAGAGAATGAAGAGCCCAAGACCGAGACTGTAGTCGTAAAAACTGAAAACTACTCATTTAAATTCAATGCTACTGCAGATGGACCTCAATCAATTGTTTTGTATAGTGATAACACAGGAATGGGAAAAACGTACTATTATTATAGATAACTATGAAACACCTACTTAAAATCTCTGTTATTTGCATTATCTTGGTTTTTTGTCTCTCATCTTGTACGAGCAATATGAAATTCAATTCAACTAAGGTTGTTGAAATCAATATTGATAAAAGCGGAAGCGTTGTTAAGACAGATAAGACAGCTTCGTCAAAGGCTTTTCCAGAAATTGTTAAAATCGATCCTAAGAAGGCCGAGGAAGCTCAAGCAAGAATGAAGGCAGAGGCCGAGGCTAAGGCAAATGCTCAAAATTCATCTATTGGTCAAGTAGTCACAGAACCAGCATCTGAATTAAATGAACCAGCAGTTTCTTCTACAAACAATGTAGACCAGAAAAATGAGACTCAAGCAAGTGATAATGCGAATATATTCCTTGCTGAAAATCCAGTAATAAGTCCAATACTGGATCTTTACTTAAGAGCTTTGAGCGAGTTCAGCTACGACCCCGATCCGGGAGCGGATTTTTTCTAGAGCCCTTCCTTGATGAGTCTGATAAGTTCTGGGACAAGGAAGGAAGCGCCTCCTCCCCAGAATCAAACGATGAGCTTAATAATCTAGAAGTGGGCGATTTGCTATCAGAGTATTTGATCTCCTTAAAGAACTATTCATATAACAAAGAAGAAAAACCTGATATTCAAAATGAGTCTGAGGCTATTCATTCATCTGAGACTCCAGAAATACCTGAGATATTCTCTCTTGAAGAAAGTATTGGGAAAGAGGTTTCTGCCAATGATGAGGTATTTTATAGTCCACAAATACCAGAAGTGTATTCTGTCAAGGAAAGCATTAAAGATGAACCCCTCTTCAATAGCGACTCATTCTCTGATTTCATTTCTGCATTAAGGAACTTTGAGTATACAGATAAGAAAGCTGAAGGGGAGGAGTCAAAACCCGACGAGATTTTTGGCATATTTTCTACTGAAGAGCAGGCTCAGTTCCATTTAATGGAACAGGAAGCCATAGCAGAGGCTCATGAGATTGCCATTCAGAATGCTGAGGAGATCAAGAAGTTTGAGAGTGACCTTGAAAAAAGGATTGAAGACTACTTCGGAAGAAAGGTTAAAGTCGGTTTTAGCTCACATTTGTATCTGACTTCAACTATGCTTTTTAGCTTCCCGACAATTGGAGCAATTTGGGATATTGGGGCAAAGTTTGATACTGTCACAATAGCCTTATATTTTAAGGGCGAGTATTTTCCAAGACCCTTGGGATCTAGTTCTTTCAATTTAATATCATCGGAAATTGCATCGGAATTTGGTCTCTCCTTCCAAGTAAAGATATATGAGCTTGGCAGGTTCTCAGTTAATTTGGGAATTGAAAGCGGATGGTATCAACAGTGGCTAATGCAATATAACGATAGAGTCGACAACCAATATCACCTTGTCAATAATGGACTGATGATACGCCCAAGTGCATCTCTTGGTTGGAGACTGGTAGGTTGGTGGGAAGCACAGCTTGGTCTCTTCTATCAGACGCCGTTATATCCTTTCTATGATGGCTATCAGGGATGGGGTGTATATCTGATGATTGTATAGCCGATTGTGAGAGTCGGACTCACGACCTACGCTTTACGAGAGCGTCGCTCTACCACTGAGCTAAATCGGCACTCTTAGATGATAACTTGTTTCTTTGTCTTTTTTCTACAGTGTTTTAAATAGTGTTTAGATTGTTGAAATGATTAAAATGGGTCATTTTGATACATGCTTTAAACTTAATTGTGTATTCTTCAATAAAGTGTGGTCTATTGGTCATTTTGAACATATATTTAGTTTATAGGAGGCCAGGAGGTTCATTATGGAAGAGATTAAAATTGATTTTCAGAACATCAATATCAGTCCTCAGGACCTGGCATTCATTAACTATATGACCAATGAGGCTGTTACTAAGGGAACACAGGTTGGAATTCCCTGGAAAGAGGAAGTCTATAAGTATTTATTTGAAACAAGCTCATTAATTGACTATGCTAAAATCTTCGGATATCAAGATAACTTGGTATAAGAGGATTTGACTTGAATATTTTAGGCATTGAGACAAGCTGTGATGAATGCTCGGCTTCTGTTGTAGAAGACGGGCGACTTATTAAATCAAATGTTGTTGCAACTCAGATTGAGCTTCATAAGCCCTATGAGGGTGTTGTTCCAGAGCTTGCAAGCAGGCTCCATACAGAATGGATTTCACAAGTAGTAAAGTACTCTATTGAGAGTGCTGGACTCAAGAACTCTGATATTGATGGAGTTGCCGTATCAAATAGGCCAGGGCTATTGGGCTCTCTTCTTGTTGGAACTAACTTTGCAAAGGCATTTGCTTATGCTCTCAAGATTCCCTTTATTGGAATAGACCATATAAGGGCTCACCTCTATGCATCGCAGGTTGAGCATCCGCTTGAGTACCCATATCTTGGAGTACTCGTCTCTGGCGGCCATACGGTAATATGCAAGGTAAACAGCTTTGATGATATCGAGGTTTTGGGAACAACGATTGACGATGCAATAGGAGAGGCCTTTGATAAGGTTGCCAAGTTCTATGGCCTTGGATACCCTGGCGGTATCCAGATTGATAGGCTCTCAAAACTTGGCGATCCAAATGCATTTCTCTTTCCAGGACCCTCAATCAAGGACTCAAAGCATCCCTATGATATTTCCTACTCCGGTCTTAAGACTGCCGCAATAAATCAAAGGGAGAAATTTCTTCAAAAGGGAAAGGAAGACTCCAAGGAGAACCTAGCAGCCTCATTTCAGAGACAGGCTGTCGGGATGCTTATGAAGAGAGTGAGAGATGCACTTAGAAAGACAGGGCTAAAGCGCGTCTCAGCAGGCGGTGGAGTTGCAGCCAATTCTCTTTTAAGAGAGGAGCTCTCCTCTTTAAGAGAGGGTGGATATGAGGTCTCATTTCCATCAATTAAGCTTTGCACTGATAATGGAGCTATGGTTGCAGCTCTTGGATATAGATACCTAAATGAGGGTATTCATGATGATGAATACCTCTCAAGCTATGCAAGGGTAAAGGCTTTTTCCTCCTATAAGACAAGAGAGAGTTAACTCCTTATTGACAGGTTTTTCGATTTAACTTATCCTCTTGTTCTTGAATGGGATGTAGTGTAATGGTAACACTGCAGATTCTGGTTCTGCCTTTGGGGGTTCGAATCCCTCCATCCCAGAAGATGATAGCGGTCCCTTCGTCTAACGGTTAGGACGGGAGATTCTCAGTCTCTAAATAGCAGTTCGATTCTGCTAGGGACTATCACAAGATTGAAGGCAACTTAATGGTTGCCTTTTTTCAAGCGGAGATGAGATGATTCAGGCAAGCAATATTTCCCTTTCATATGGAACACAGGTTCTATTTAAAGACGTAAATATAAAGTTCACTCCAGGCAACTGCTATGGAATAATCGGCGCAAATGGCGCTGGCAAATCTACATTCTTAAAGATTCTATCTGGTGAGATCGAGAGCGATACAGGAGAGGTGATAATCACACCCGGCGAGAGAATGGCTGTCTTAAGACAGGACCATTTTGCCTTCAATAAATACAGAGTTCTTGACACTGTTATAATGGGATATCAAAAGCTCTGGGATATTATGAAGGAGCGAGATGAGATCTACCAAAAAGAGGATTTCTCTGAGGAAGACGGAATCAGGGCTGCAGAGCTCGAGACTGAGTTTGCTGAGCTTGGCGGATGGGAGGCTGAGGCCAATGCCGCAGTAATGCTAGATGGCCTTGGAATTCCCGTTACACTTCATGAGAAGAAGATGGAGGAGATTGAGGATAATCTCAAGGTCAGGGTTCTTCTTGCCCAGGCACTCTTTGGGGATCCTGATATCCTTCTACTGGATGAGCCCACAAACCACTTGGACCTTGAGTCCATTCACTGGCTTGAGGATTGGCTTGAGAACTTCAATAACACAGTTATAGTCGTCTCTCACGATAGACACTTTCTAAATACCGTCTGTACCCATATCTGCGATATTGATTTCTCTAAGATACAGCTCTATGTGGGAAACTACGATTTCTGGTATATGTCCTCTCAGCTTGCTCAAAAGCAGATGAAGGATGAGAAAAAGCGCAGAGAGGAGAAGATTGCAGAGCTAAAGGAGTTTATTCAGCGCTTCTCATCTAATGTCGCCAAGGCAAAGCAGGCGACTTCCAGAAAGAAGCTTA
This sequence comes from uncultured Spirochaetaceae bacterium, assembly GCA_947630635.1. Lineage (GTDB taxonomy): Bacteria > Spirochaetota > Spirochaetia > Sphaerochaetales > Sphaerochaetaceae > Ornithospirochaeta. The sequence continues at coordinate 11,412 of CANRIJ010000035.1, forward strand.
TAGAGAAACTCACAATCGATGATATCAAGCCCTCCTCAAGACGCTTTCCCTATGTTGCCTTTAAGCCCAACAGGGAGATTGGCAATATCTGTCTTCAGATAAAGGGAATTTCCAAGACCATTGACGGAGAGAGGATAATCGATAATCTCTCTCTTGAGATCAACCCAAGTGACAAGGTTGCCTTTGTTGGCCCAAATCACTATGCAAAGACAGTTCTCTTTCAGATACTCTCTGGGGAGATGGAGCCTGACTCTGGCTCTTTCAACTGGGGAGTTACCACTTCGCTATCCTACTTTCCAAAGGACAATAGCAAGATGCTTACTGACGAGAGCATGACAGAGTACCTTCAAAAGTACTCCCCGGAGGATGATGAGTCTTTTGCTCGAAGCTTTTTAGGCAGGATGCTCTTCTCTGGCGATGAGGCTCTTAAGAGCTGCTCGGTTCTCTCTGGCGGTGAGAGGGTAAGGCTGATTCTTGCTAAGATGATGCTTGAGGGGGCTAATTGCATGATCTTCGATGAGCCGACATCGCACTTGGACCTTGAGTCTATTCAGGCATTAAATGACGGTCTTATAAACTTCAAGGGCATGCTTATGTTCAATAGCCATGACCATCAGTTTGTATCATCTCTTGCAAATAGGATTATTGAATTCACCCCAACTGGAGTCATCGACAGGATGATGGATTTTGAGGACTATATTAGCGATGAGAAGATCAAGGCAATGAGAGAAAAGGCCTATAATACAACTAGGGGAGTTGTGCTCTTATAATGACTGCCGTTCTTGATATTGGGAACTCAAACATTGTCCTATCACTTGAGAAAGACGGAGTCTTTGAGAATACCATAAGAATCTTCACTGACACCAAAAAGACAGGTGATGAGTACTATGTGATACTCAATACCCTATTAAATGACGAGGGTGTTGATAGATCTATAGTTCGAAGAGCCGTTATCTCATCGGTTGTTCCCTTTATAACCCGCTCTTTTGAGAAGAATATGAAGAGGCTCTTCTCAGTAGATCCCTTAATTGTCACAAATAGCGTTGAGAGTGGCCTTGTTAAAGAGTCTATTCCCCCCGAGCTTGGCTCAGACCTTTTATGCAATGCATCATATGCTCACCATAGGCTCAAAGATAGGTCAGTTATGGTAGTAGACTTTGGAACGGCCCTTACAACTACAAGCGTTGATAAAAATGGCAGAGTCTTGGGCGTTACAATCGCCCCTGATGCGGCTCGGCGGCGGGAAAGACGACCAGATCGCACGCGCGGTAGG
>CANRIJ010000036.1 GCA_947630635.1 uncultured Spirochaetaceae bacterium
CTCCATGCCATAGAGGTCTTGGAAGGTATTTGAAAATGCCATAGAGCCAGTCTCATCAAGCATTTTCTTCATTGCAATCTCCTCTCTGGCCTGGTACTTGATTGCATCGATATTGTCAGTTGCTATGTCATAAGACTCTCTATAGACCTTATAGAGCGCCTCGATCTCATCATCGGTGACTTCGCCCATTCTCTTGACAAGGTCTCCGACTGCCCATGTGTTAACCTGCCACCCGAGCTTAAGCTGAGTCTCGACCTTGTCGCCCTCAGTTACTGCAACCTCTCTCATATTGTCACCAAAGCGCATAACTCTCAGGCTTCTGCTAAAATTGACTCCAACTGCGACTCTCATCCACTTAGAGAGCCTCTTTTGAACCTCTTCGTCCTTCCAGTAGCCTGCGATTATCTTCTGGGGCATTCTCATTCTGGAAATCAAAAATCCATGCTCTCTGTCGCCATGAGCCGCCTGATTGAGATTCATAAAATCCATATCGATCTCTTCGTTTGGAATCTCCAAGTTGTACTGTGTCGCCAAATGGCAAAATGGCTTTTGCAAGATCGAAAGTCCATTGATCCACATCTTTGAGGGACTGAAGGTATGACACCAAGTGACTATACCCATACACTCATCGGCGTAGTTTGCCTCTTTGGCGATATCTGTGATCTGAGAGTTGCTCATAGCAGTGACTTTGTACACAAGTGGGTATGGAAGAGACCTAGAGAGCTCATTTGCCATCTCCTCTGCACGCTTGGCAACAGTCTTTAAGACTTCCTCTCCATAGAGATCCTGACTTCCTACAACAAACCAGAATTCCTTCTTCATTTCTTCTTCTCCTGTCCGTAATATGCGTTTTTGCCATGCTTTCTGTAATAGTGCTTATCCAAAAGGGCCTTAGAGACCGTCCCTGCATTGGGATTGAGCGTAATCGCGTGATAGTTCATGAATGCAATCTCCTCCATAACCACTGCGTTATGAACAGCATTCATTGCATCTGTTCCCCAAGAGAATACCCCATGGTTCTTAACCAAGACACCAGGAATGGCATCAGGATCCTTATCCCTGAATGTCTCGATTATCACAAGGCCAGTATTCTTCTCATACTCGCCCTGAATCTCCTCATCTGTAAGACTTCTGGTGCATGGAATCTCACCATAGAAATAATCAGCATGGGTTGTTCCCATTGGAAGTAGTCTCTCCCCAGACTCTGCAAAGCTTGTAGCCCATCTGCTATGAGTGTGGACAATGCCACCGATATTTGGAAATGCCTTATAAAGCTCAATATGAGTTGGAGTATCACTTGAGGGCCTGAGAGTGCCTTCCACTATTTTGCCATCCAAATCGAGAATGACCATATCGCTTGCCTTCATCTCATCGTACTCAACACCAGATGGCTTAATTACCACAAGGCCCTTCTCTCTATCAATGGCCGAGACATTTCCCCATGTAAACACAACAAGATTATGTCTGGGAAGAGCAAGATTTGCCTTTAGAACCTCTTCTTTGAGTCTCTCTAGCATTCAAATACCTCCAATGCAGATCTCTCTATCTTAAGTACCTTCTTATAGTCCTCAAGGTACTTATCAAAGCCCTTTACATCCTCATCATCTGCCATGATTGTCTTAATGCTGCAATCTTTGAAAACCCTGTTATCCAAGAAGTCCTCAAGACTCTCATTCCCCTTTAAAACCACATAAGAGGCAAGAAGCGCCATTCCATAGGGGCCTCCCTCTCCTGCAGTCTCCATCAGAGATACCGGAGCATTGATGGCAGCGCTTAGAATCATCTGTCCAGCTGGCGGTCTCTTGAAGTATCCGCCATGTCCAAATATCTTATCGATCTTAACGCCCTCATTTCTGAGAATATCCATGCCTATCTTCAAAGTTGCCATGGCACTCATCATATGGCATCTCATGAAGTTGGCCAGATTCATCTCCGAGTCTGGTCTGTGGATAAATAACGGAAGCCCAAAATCGAAGTCCGTAACTCCCTCTCCAGAGTAGTAGTTGCAGCCCAAGAGCCCACCTGCATCGCTCTCTCCATCTGAGGAGATTGTATATAAAAGCTCATAGACTCTGCCTTCATCTACCTCTACGCCGAGCCTAGACAGAAACTCTCTGAAGAGTCCAATCCATTTGTTTATATCGGTTGTGCAGTTGTTGCAGTGCACCATGGCAACTGGAGCGCCAGACGGTGTTGTAACCATATCAATCTCTCTGTGGACCTTAAGCTTCTTATCTAGGACTATCATAGCAAAATCGCTCGTGCCTGCACTGACATTTCCCGTATTGAGCCTAACAGAGTCAGTTGCAACCATTCCGGTTGCAGCATCTCCCTCTGGAGGAGCAAAGAGAATGCCACTTGTTAGATCTCCATCTGGATCGAGTATCATGGCCCCCTCTTTGGTAAGCCTTCCGCCAACCTCTCCTGCAACAAGCACCCTAGGGAAGACCCTTCTCACATCAAAGCCAGTAAGAGACTCGAACTTGTCGGCCATAGAGCTATCGTAATCAAGGGCTTTGCTATCAATTGGGAACATTCCGGATGCATCATCGATTCCTATTGCATTCTCTCCGGTGAGAAGTCTATGTACATAGGATGCAAGAGTCTCTACGTGCTTGATATCACCAACATGATCCTCTTTGTTGAGTATTGCCTGATAGAGATGGGCAATGCACCATCTCTGGGGAATATTGAAATCAAAGAGGCTTGTGAGCTTTAGAGCACTCTCTCCGGTTATCGTATTCCTCCAAGTCCTAAATGGCACAAGAGGCTTAAAGCTCTCATCTGATGGAATATAGCCATGCATCATGGCAGATATGCCAATAGCGCCAGTTGAAGTAAGCTTTACGCCAAACTTATCCTCAACATCCTTCTTGAGTGCCCTATAAGATGCCTGAAGCCCCTCTACAACCTCATCATAGTGATAGGTCCATATACCATTTTCCAAGCGGTTTTCCCACTCGAAATCCCCAGATGCGATTGGCTTAAATGCATCGTCAATCATAACCGCCTTGATCCTAGTAGAGCCAAACTCTATTCCAATTGCGGTTTTAGTAAAATCAATAGTACTCTTCATGCAGAAACCATCCCCTAGAGAAGTATACCATATGAAAACCACTGCATTTCAGATTAACAAAACACCTTTAAAAGAGGTAAAAAAGAGACAGATTCTATTGAATTTCAGCGTTCTTTGAAATACAAGATAAATCCATTCTCAACAACAAAACAACACATTGCAGAAAAGGGGCAAAAGTTGACAAAATCCCCCTGCCGAATTTAAGATACTAGTAGTTTATTGGTCCGACCGAATCAACTCATACTAAAAGCAAGACTTAACACAATAGGCTTCATCATTTACAAGACACCTTCTCGGTGTCTTGTTTTTTGTCCGACCACAACTTAAACGCATAAAAGAGAGGCTGGTTACAAAATCAAATCAAATTGCCAAAACATTATTGAAATAAAGCACCATAGAAATGAAAATATCATGGGTGTCTAAGATGATAGGCTTCGATAGCAAGAAATACGTAGAAGAACAGACTAAGTATATCCTCGAGAGAGTCAATCAGAGCAAGGGCAGACTCTATATAGAGTGCGGTGGCAAGCTCTTGCATGACATGCATGCATCAAGAGTGCTTCCAGGCTTTGATGAGAACAACAAGATGAAGGTCTTTCAAGCCCTCAAGGAGCATTTGGATATCATCATATGCATCTATGCTGGCGACATTGAAAAGAGAAAGATCAGAAGCGATTTTGGAATATCTTATGAATCTGACGTTCTCAAGATGATCGATGACTTCGAGAGCTACAATCTCAAATGCGATAAAGTCGTAATAACCAGGTATGACAATCAGAAGAGTGCTGAGATATTCAAAGAGAGACTTCAGAGAAGAGGCATCAAAGTCTATACACATAGGGCAACCAAGGGCTATCCAACAGACCTGGATACAGTAGTATCAGACCAAGGCTATGGGGCAAACGAATACATCGAAGTAAATGCACCGGTTGTAATAGTCACAGCCCCCGGACCAGGGTCAGGAAAGCTCGCAACCTGCCTCAATCAGATCTACCACGAGGCAAAGAGAGGAGAAAAGCCAAGCTACTCAAAGCTAGAGACATTCCCAATCTGGAATCTTCCGCTAGACCATCCCGTGAATATCGCATATGAGGCTGCGACAATAGACTTGGGGGACATAAACCTAATCGACCACTTCCACCTAGAGGCATACAAAAAGGTAGCTGTCAATTACAACAGAGACATAGATGCATTCCCCATTCTCCTAAAGCTACTCGAGAGAATCACAAATGAGAAATCCCCATACAAGAGCCCAACTGATATGGGAGTCAATAGATGCGGCTTTGGCATCACAGATGACCAGGTATGCAGAGAGGCTGGGAAGCAGGAGATTATCAGGCGCTACTACAAGCTTCTAGTTGACTACACAATGGGACTCTCATCTGAGCAGGAAATCAAAAAGGCAATCTCCTTAATGGACAGAGTCAACATAAGCCCAAATGACAGGAAGGTCATTAGGCATGCGCATGAAGCTCTCGAAGAGGCAATCAAGGAGGGAAAGGGCAAAGACGGAACTGCGTGCGGCGCTGCAATAGAGCTTCCAAACGGAGAATTTGTGACATCCCACAACTCTGATATCCTCCATGCCTCATCTGCGCTTATCTTAAATGCACTTAAGAGCCTTGCGAAGATAGACTCAAAAAAGGATCTGATCCATCGAAATGTCATAGACAGCATAACCGCAGTCAAAAAAGACAAGCTAAATGGAAAGGGAATATCGCTGAATCTTGATGAGACGATAATAGCACTTGCCATGTCAGCCGCATATGATGAGGATGCAAAGAGGGCTGTAGAGATGCTTCCAAGGCTAAAGGACTGCCAAGTGCACCTCACTCACATTCCATCTGCAGGAGACGCAACAGGACTGAGAAAACTAGGCCTTATCTATACAAGCGACCCAGTCTATCCAACTAAGAACGTAGGCTAAGAGCGAATAGCCTTTTTGATTCTACTGGAGATACCATCCTCAAAATCGGGGATAGCTCCCTCTTTTGAGACTACATAGGATGAGAGCTCCACTCCTGCATCGACTGCCTTATCAAAATCTGCGCCCTCAATCAGTGCATATACAAAGGCAGATGTGAAGGAGTCACCCGCTCCAACTGTATCAACTACATCCTCGACTCTTTTTGCCTTCTTTTGAATCTTGCCCTCTCTTGTATAGACGTCAACTCCATCAGAGTCCTTAGTGATAATGATTGCAGATAGGCTCCTATACTGAGAAAAGAGCCACTCCCTCCAATTATCTGAAAGTCCCATCTCACTCTTAAAGAGAGCCTCCTCATCTTGATTCAGCTTTAAAATAGTAGCTCTCTTGAGACCAACCTCAAAGACCTCTTTACTGTAGAACTTCTTTCTCAGGTTTATATCAAAGACACGAATTTTTGACTTCACTCTCTCATCGAGAATCTTGAAGGTCTCCAAAGACTTCTCTGACCTCATAGAAAGGGTTCCATATATAAAGGAGTCAAAGCTTGCCGATCCTATATAGGCAAGATTCTCATCTGAGATCTCAATGTCATCAAATGCATTTGGCTCATTGAAGATATAGTCGACATTCTTGCCCTCGTCTATCTTCACATTTGAGATTGCAGTTGGATACTTGGAACTCCCAATAAGCACCGTCTTGATGCCGTACCCCTTTATTAGGTACATCGCAACTCTTCCCGAGCTGTCCTTTCCAAGTGAGGAAACAATATATGAATCCCTATTGTCTAGTCTTTTGAGATTCACAAGTGTATTCAAAGGTGCCCCGCCAAGCTTTGAGACCCCAGAAGGGAAAACATCAAAGAGTATCTCTCCAAATGCAATATTCGCCACTACTTATATGCCTTTTCATGAACTCCTCCCACGGCTCTACCTGAGGGTTCATTCATCTTCTTGAATGCCTCATCCCATTCGAGGGCCTTTGCAGTAGAGCATGCAACAGAGGCCTCGTGAGGAACGCACCTAGCTGCGCTCTCTGATGGGAAGTGCTTAGAGTATATCATACGATAATAATACTCCTCTTTCGTAGAAGGCGTATTAATTGGGAAGCGCTTATCAGCCATTGAGAATTCCTTGTCGGATATTTCCTTGGAGGTGACCTCTTTGAGCGTATCGATCCAAGAATAGCCAACACCATCCGAGAACTGCTCCTTCTGTCTCCAGACAATCTCATCTGGAAGGTAGTCCTCAAATGCCTTTCTCAGAATCCACTTCTCGATTCTCTCATTCCCATTCTCATCCCTAGTCATCTTGTCCTTTGGATTAAGCGTCATGGCAACATCTATAAATTCCTTGTCCAAGAAGGGAACTCTGCCCTCAACACCCCATGCAGCAAGTGCCTTGTTTGCCCTAAGGCAATCGTAAAGATGAAGCTTTGAGAGCTTTCTGACTGTCTCCTCATGGAATTCCTTTGCATTTGGCGCCTTATGGAAATAGAGATAGCCTCCAAAGAGCTCATCAGAGCCCTCTCCTGAGAGAACCATCTTAATGCCCATGCTCTTTATAACGCGTGCAAGAAGATACATCGGAGTGGCGGCTCTTACTGTTGTGATATCGTAGGTCTCCAAGTGATAGATTACATCGCTTACTGCGTCCAATGCCTCCTGGATAGTGAAGTGTATCTCATGGTGAACCGTGCCGATATGATCTGCAGCCTTCTTTGCGGCAATTAAGTCAGGAGAGCCCTCAAGACCCACTGCAAATGAGTGGAGTCTTGGCCACCATGCCTCCTCAGTATCGCCACTTTCAACTCTCTCACGAGCAAACTTAGCGGCAACAGCGGCTATTATCGAGCTATCAAGGCCACCAGAGAGAAGAACGCCATATGGAACATCCGACATCATCTGCCTCTTAACTGCCTTCTCGAGCTCTGTTCTGACTCTATCAACAGATGATACGTTCTCCTTAACGCTGTCATAGCTCTCCCACTCTCTTGTGTACCACCTATGCTCCTTGCCCTCTTGGGAGTAAAAATATGTACCCGGCTGGAACTCTGTAATTACTTGGCAGACTCCCTCAAGCGCCTTAAGCTCGCTTGCCACATAGTATCTTCCCTCCTTATCCCATCCCTGATAGAGAGGAATGATTCCAATGTGATCTCGTGCAATTAAATACGCGTCTTTCTCCTTGTCGTAGAGAGCAAATGCAAAGATGCCATTCAGGTCCTCGAGAAAATCGGGCCCCTTATCCCGGTAGAGCGCAAGAATTACCTCGCAGTCCGAATTTGTGAGAAACTCATACTTATCCCTATAGCGCTCGCGTATATCCTTGTGGTTGTATATCTCGCCATTAACCGCAAGAACCAAATTCCCGTCCTTGGAATATAGTGGCTGCTTGCCAGAGGCAGGATCTACAATAGCAAGTCTCTCATGAGATAGAATTGCCCTATCGCCTGTGAAGATTCCAGACCAATCGGGTCCCCTATGACGAATCTTACGGGACATTTCAATAACCTTCTCTCTAAGCGAAGGCTCTGGATACGAGATATCAAATACACCCACAAAACCACACATAATCACTCCAATTAAACAAAAAAGCGGTCACTAACGTGAACGCCTTTGTTACAGAGAAATGCTAAAACTTTTTGGTGCTTTGAGTAAATAACTATCCCCAGTAAGAATCCATATGGGTCTTTGAAAAACCAAGATCCTCAACAAGGCTCTTTAGCTCGCCATCATCGTCAAAGACAAATATAACTGCCCTTCTCCCCTCTGAGAGAACCTTATTGGCAACGTATGAAAGAAGCGCCTTGTCATAGCCTTTTTTAAAGGAATCCTTTGAAGAGCCAAATAGAGTTATTGTCCTCTCATAGTGCTCGCCAGCAACACTCATAAGCTTCCTGCCCTTCTCAAAGAGCCCAAATAGGAGCCCCTCCTCTACCTGCTGCATAACATAGTCAACTGGCATATTCTCAACTAGGTCCAAAACATCATCGATATCATCTTCAATAAGTCCCCTGATTGTGTATTTTCCATCGGGCACATCCAGCCTTTCTTTCTTGAGAACGTATTCGCTGCTGTGATTGACGCTCTTTACTATATTTCTCTTTTTTGCCTCATCAGCAAGCTTATCGCCCTTGAAGCAATACCTTATATACCTGGGAGGAATCCTATAGATTACCCTATCTACTCCCTCATCGCTGAAGGCAGATGCAAAGAGCTCATTAGCATCCAATCCCGCGATAATTCCATCCTCATCCATGTCATACCAAAGCACAAGGCCATGCTCATATGCCTCTTTGAAAGCCGCATATTCAAAATCATCCAGCCTATCCATATTGATGATGGTAGACCCTCCTTCAAAACAAGACAATATTGCCAATTCTTGAGAATAACAATAAATTTCTAGTGTGGTTTTCAGTAAATTTACACTCGAAGACATAAGTGTCACAAAAGAGCATATGAAAAACATCGATACCCTATCCTATTACTACAAGGTATCGAACGCGGTTCTGTGGAGAGATGGCAAAGAGATATACATCTCAAAGGGAAAGTATGGCATGTACGAATGGTATAAGAGAGACCAATACTTTCTTCTTCCTCTCTCCAGCGATATACCAAATGCCCTTGAGGAGCTTAAAGCTTACACCAAAAAAGAGGGTATCCCATTTAGAGTATGCCAAGTGCCAGGCGAGTATCTGAAATGGGTAGACCTCGATCAATTTCATATTGAGAGAGACCGCGGCAGCGATGAGTACATATATGACAGAAAGAGCCTCGAGACTCTAAGGGGAAAGAAGCTTCAAGCAAAGCGAAACCACATATCGAAGTTTGAGTCTCTATACCCCGATTTCAGCTATAAGACACTGGATGAGTCACACTTTGATGAATGCCTCAAGATGCTTGATGAGTGGCTCAAAGATAGAGATGAGAGCGAAATGGAGAACCTTGATGAGGAGTACGATGCGATTCTAAAGGCATTTGAATCCTGGACTGCCATTAATCTCACAGGCTCCTTATTAAGAGAAAAGGGCAAAATCATTGCCTTCACTATCGGCGAAACAATAGACGATGAGACAATCATACACTTTGAGAAGGGCAACAGAGACTACCAAGGATCCTATGCTGCAATCAACAAAGACTACCTGACACGCACAGCTCTCCCATCCAAATATGTAAATAGACAGGAAGATCTCAACCTCGAAGGCCTAAGACAGGCAAAAGAGAGCTATAAGCCTATAAGAATGGTTGAGAAATACACAATAACTGCATAGATCCCAGTTATCTTTATCTAGGCTTCAATCTTCCTTTGACTTGTCAATGGAATCTCTAGGCTCTTTAAGCGATTTGGACTTCTCATAATCGCCCATATCACCAAGAGTACAGGCAAGGCTATTCACTGCGCTTAGCGTATCAGGCGAAGACGTCTGACCTTATCTTCGCAGAAGAAGCGCTTGAGTTGCCAATTGACCTGGTTAGAGTACTTCCAATTGCAAGAGAGAGCTTTATGGCGAAATAAGCCCAGAATGGAAAAAGAGCGCAATAAACGTCCTCTCTGAGTCTTACAGCATTGTAATACCGCCAATGAAAGATAATCTAAATATGCGGGCTTATCAGACTGCATAGTGGATAACTCAGACGAGATAATCATACTCTGGGATAAGAAAGAGCTGCCACTGAAGATAGAGATGGCAATGACAATCAACCAAGGAGGCACATATTACACATATAAAAGGGCAAAAGAGAGCTCAATTTTGGTAAAAAACTTCAAATAAAGCTCCAAAAACCCAAAACTTGAACAATCCGTATAATAAAGTGAGAATATTATCTAACTATGGCCGACTATGAGCTTACTAGGAGCGATAAATCCTTTATAAAGGGCTTCAAAAAGTTCTTTATAACCGAGCAGGATGATTTATCGCCCGAGAATATAAATGAGAAAAACAGCGCGCCTATTTCGCGCAAAGACAGAAAGAAATACCTACTAAAGAGCAGCGATGACATAAAGGTGCAGACCTTTGTGATACCGGTAAATGAGGGGGCAATCACCGCCTATTATTTCTCAAACACCAAGATCAGCGAGACGGAGGGACTTACCCCTCTTATCGTCTACTTCCATGGTGGTGGATGGGTATATGGAAATATGAACTTCTATTCCATATACATAAAGCACCTGGCTGAGTCCACAGGCAGCGCCATTTTACTCTTTGACTACCGCCTCGCACCAAAATACAAGTTCCCAGTTGCAGTTGAAGACTGCTACGATGCCTATATCTGGGCAGTAAATGGAGCAAAGTACTGGAAAGTGGATCCGGATAGAATCTATGTCTCAGGAGATGGAGTCGGAGGGAACCTGGCATCGGTTATCTCAATTCTCGCAAGGGACAGAAATGCCCCGATGCCATGTGGACAGATACTTTTATACCCACTTACCGACTGCAGACTGAGAACACAGTCGCTAAGCGACCATAAGATGAGTCCCACCCTCAATGAGAAGATGCTCAGCTACTACGTAAATAGCTATGCAAGAGAGCCAAAGGACATACTATCTCCCATGTTCTCTCCCCTTCTCTCACAGGACCTGACAAGACTTCCTCCTGCTCTGATAATAGCCGGAGAGTACGACCCGCTTTTAGATGATGCAAAACTCTATGCAGAGGCACTTAGAAGCGCCGAGACAGAGGTAGAGTGCTTTGTGGTTCCAAAGGGATTTTCTGGCTACATGCCATTTGAGAAGGCACGCGGCAGAAGGCGAAGCGAGGGGGCAATCTGGCAATTTATCCAAGGCAGAGCTCTTAAGAATATACAACTCGTCACAAAGAAAGATCTCAAAACCCTAAAGAAAAAACACAAGAAGACTGGTGTATTCTAAGAAAGCACCCTGAAGAGGGCTCCTCTTCTTACTGGGTAATAAGGGGGACACCAGTAGTCCAAGAAGCCCTCATCAGAGTGCTTTTTTACTTGTCGTAGCAAATTAGAAAAAAGTAAGTCAATTAAATCGTTTTAAAAAGAAATAAACTTCATATAAAACAGTAAAATGTTATTGTAAAAGCATATGAGCACCAAAAAGAGCGAGCATCCCGGTCCATTTCACCAAGGCTATAACACATCTATCGAGAGAATGCTATCATCCGAGCTCTTCAGGCGCGGCCTGAGATTCAGAAAGAATACAAAGAAAATATATGGACACCCAGACATATCAATTGAAAAATACAGAATTGCCATCTTCTGCGATGGGGACTTCTGGCATGGCTATGACTGGGAAAATAGAAGAGACGATATCAAGACAAACCGCGATTACTGGATTCCAAAGATAGAGAGAAACATGGAGAAGGACATAGAAGTAAACCATGTCCTTGCATACCTAGGGTACACGGTTTTGAGGATATGGGAGCATGAGATCAGAAATAACCTAGATGGAGTTGCGACAATGATTATGAATAAGGTGGAAGAGCTAAAGGGCAATAAAAAACCCCACACGGACAAAAGGAGGTAAACCGAGTGGGGAACAAAAGGAGGTTAGAATGGAAATATGACCTTCCGGATTCTTCACATACTATATTTAAAGCAATATTTAACTGTAAATAGCCCCCTTAAATAGTAGGCTTAAATTTACAACATTTTGTCGTTTTTGGACAATTTAAATATTTTTGTAAACTTAAGAAAATATCTATAAGGCTACCTGACCCTGCTTTTATTCAAGCTAATCCGGTTTAAGCCTTATATCAAAAGGAATAGCCCATAAATTAAAATAGATTAGTAACCAAAGAAGAGTTTACTGAAAATACCCCTTTGGCTATTGGAAATCAGCCGCCAATAAATAAAATCTAACTATAAACAAGGAAACGAAAATGGAAAAAAGCAAAGTCTACTTCACAGATTTTCATACAATCGCATTCTCAGAGGGACTGCCAACCAAGCTTAAAAAGCTCATAAAGAAGGCAGGTATCGGCACTATAGACATGGATGGCAAATTCGTCGCCATAAAGATGCACTTCGGAGAGATGGGCAACATCAGCTATCTAAGACCCAACTATGCCAAAGCGGTCCAAGATGTAATCAGAGAGCTAGGCGGAAAGCCATTCTTGACTGATTGCAACACTATGTACCCGGGATCCAGAAAGAATGCGCTAGATCAC
>CANRIJ010000037.1 GCA_947630635.1 uncultured Spirochaetaceae bacterium
GCACTCTCTATATGGTATTTGGAGAGGCTTAGGAGTCCTGCTAGCGTCTTTCCAATTGGGTCATGAAATGGGTAGAGAAGGTATGCGGTATCGAAATTGATGGAAAAGACCGATGCATATCCGGGGAGGGCCTTCTCAATCATATTCCTTTGGTCGACAAAATAGGATCTATTTGCCTTCTCGTCCACTTCTTGGAGGAATATGAAATCAGTATCTGCCTCTTTTAGATATGATATGGCGCCCTCAGTGTTCTTGAGTGTCTCCTCTTTTGAGATGCCCTTTGCGTATTTTCCCGTGACCTTTGTGCCATCTGACATATAGCCTGAGTCCATGAAGAAAGAGTAATCCTGGGAATATGCGCCAAAGCCTATGTTATATGTGGTAATTGTATATTCCTCGCCCTCTTTTACCCTTCTTTCCTGGTTGTTCGTCACATTCTCTTCTATCTGGTCCTCGATTCTTTCATAGGATGAGAGCACGTAGATTACGTATGCACAAGCGATTATCAGAATAAACAGGGCTATTGAGAGTATTGTTATCAGAACTATTCTCGAACTCTTTTTCATTTCGGTCTCACTTTGGATAGTTGGTTATTTTTTTTACACTCAAATTTGATTTTATACCAAAAATGCAATTGAGTGCTTTTCGAAAAAAGAAGACGATATAGAGGTGTCTCATGCTTAATTCAGAACCCTACCAGTTAGCCGCGCTCTTTTCCACATTGGATATGAGCGCGAAGTACAGATATCTATTTGAGCTTATGAAGAGCGAGTCCAGATACTCCTTTGATGAGCTCTATCCTCTTGGGATAAATGAGTTTAGGATCTCGCTTAACTCAGTTCTCTCGATTTTGGGAAAGAACGCCAGAGAGCTCAGTCTGAACGAGCTCTCAGAGGTGTGTCGCATATTCTCAGAGATCGCATATTCAATAAAGAGAGATACTCCACTGGATGTAATATCGAGAAATATAATGAGAGGACACTCATCTCTAGTGAGAAGCGATGAGACTTTCATGCTTCTTTACCTCTACGCCGAGCGCTTTGTCGCAATTCCGAACTATTCGGTTTTGACTAAGAGGAGAAAAGCCTATTTTCTCCATTCTGCCGAGAGGGAGACCGGAGGTTCGTTTAGGGCCCATGGGGATATAGAGTTCAGCTATGATCCAAGTGCGGAGATATTTAAGGATGCGCTTCCTGACGTGTTGAGTGAAGAGGAGTGCATTTCTGCCTTCTTCAATAGTAGAAATGAGATTCTCTCTCCCTCCGTCGCCCTTTTGATAAAGAGTGTTGATGATATGAGAAGCCTCATAAGGTTCCTTCTTATCAATTTTGGCCTCGAGAGCAGCCTCACCTCCTATGAGATAATAGGCTCTCTTCTGCTTCTATTCAGAGAGATTGCCGAAGCAACTCTTAGAAATCCTTCATTTAAGCTCTCGACACTCTATAAAAGCATAATAGGGCGCTATTCGTTTTTGGCTCTCTATATGCCAGATCAGTTTTGCTTAGTGCGCTTTTACTTTGAGATAGTGAGACTCAATGAGGGATTCTCATTTGAGGGAAAGGATGACTACATTAAACTATGCGAGCTCTATTTGTCATACTGCCAAATGAAAGCAGAAAAGGCCGAGTAGAAATCGATTGAAGTTGCGTATATTCTGAGATTTTTGCTCTTTAGCCTACTTGTGATCTTGAGCTGGGTGTTTTATTATCGCTTTGGACCTTTCAGGTCAAGAACAGAGTATAGGGGATAATTCAATGGGAACACTTAGAAAACTCAAAACGAAGATGAAATTGGATCGCGATTGGCATAAGAGTATTCTCAGAAGCGGAAAAGATGAGATATTAATCGATATTGATGGAGACAAGGAGGCGGATTTGGCGCTCTTTGATACTACAGGCGACGGAAATATCGATACTCTTGCTATAGATCTCACTGGAGATGGCGAGTTCAATCTCTATTTTGGAGATACCGATGCCAATGGAATTCCAGACGTTGTTTTATATGATGAGGACGGAAGCGGCTCACTTGAGGTTCTCGGGCTGGGAAAGGAAGTAGAGGATGCAATAGTGGAGCTCGTAGGTGCTATAAGAGATATTGTCATTACTGGCGACTATTTAGCCGAGGCTCTCGATGAGAAGCTTGACGAGCTTGAGGATGAGATCAAAATCGCAAGAAAGGAACTTAAGAAGCTCAGATAGTCATTTCATCTTTCATATTATTTAGATAAAACGCAGATAGAAAATTCTATTCTGCGTTTTTTAATGAGTATCTTTTGCCATATATAGCTAAGGTAAAATCTTAGAAGAAAAAAGAAGAGAGTCTTTGTATTTGAAGGTTTTATGTGTTTTGTCTAATTCGCTCTTATGAAATTGAATAATGCTTTAAACACTTTGTCTTTTTATATAGACTCAATAACTGAGTGGCTAGCATACTGAATGAATTGAATAGGGATAGATCATCTTCAAAGTGTAGATGTCTTTGTCTATGCAACATATATCGAGTCGCAATTGTATTTTTTGTTTTGTTAGTTATATCCTCTAGTGCCTTGTTTGCCTATGATAATGGAAACAAGGTCTATACATCGCGAGATGATGCCTATGTTAGGCTTGAGAGGCTTTCACGAGCTGCGGGAAGACTTGGCTCGGGTGCAATAACTCCTGCTACTGGGAATGAGCTTTTAGTTGCTCTCCATAGGATAGAGAGAGATAATCTCAGCCCTGATTTGAAAGCGGAATATGATTATCTTGAGGCTTTGTTTTCGCATCCAGTTAATAATTTTGAGGCTAAATATTTTGCCTTTGATGGCAAATTGGGATTTAATCTTCAAGGCAATATAGCAGACTATGGTGCTTTTGACTGGTCTAATGCTACAAATGCTATTCCTTCTCGCTATCGAGGGGAGGACGTCTTTGAGGCTTACAGGTACATGGACCCCTCTATACAGGCTGGGTTGGAATTCTATTTTGGTCCATGGTTTGCCTTGGAAGGACGCTTTGGCATTAATTTTCCAAATCATCACCTTTATGAGAGCTCTCTTGGATGGCTGATGTCTGGATATTTAGGCAAATTCAATTTTGTTGGAGATGGGCCTACAACTATTCCATCTGATTTTCCATATAGAGTTTCACTCGGAGCTGGAAACGAATATTTTTCATTCATAATGGGAAGGCTTCCTCAGGATATGGGAAATGCAGCCGTATCCAATATGATGGTTGCGGATAATTTCAATTATCAGGAAGTTACTATGCTCTCCTTCTTCAGTCCTTGGTTTACATATCACATGTCGATGACACGTTTTGACATGATGATTGGCAATGGTCCAAATAATATTCCTCAGAGTATGTCTCGCAGTGAGTTCCAAGGAAGACAGCAAATTCGAGTTGTGCATTCTTTTGATCTCAGCCTTTTTGATGTAGTTAGATTTACAATCATGCTCGGAACCTTATATGAGGCGGATTCCCTCTTTGACTTTAGGTTTTTCTACCCCTTCTATTGGCAGCATAATTACCAGAATTTTGATAATTTAAGCCAAGAAAGCTACTATGATGAGGCGAATAACATAATGAGTCTTTCGCTTGATTATGCTTTTTTGAAGGGTTGGTCTTTGAATGTGCAATTTGTAATGGATCAGGCTCGTCTTCCAAAGGAGATAGACGATGAGATGCCATGGGCATGGGGGATTTTGGGCAATGTCAGAAACACAACTCAATTTAAAGCGGGATGGCTGGATAGCTATATTGAGATTGCATATTCAAATCCATATTTGTTCTTAAATGGAAAACGTACCTATGATAGTCAAACGGGCAGTTATGTCTATAACTATAATGCAGATTACATAATTGGATATCATTACGAATGGCTTGATGATGTGGGATATACGGGTTTTAAGTATGGTCCCGATACTATTATGGTTGCCCTGGGAAATGAATTCGGATCATGGAATGGATCCTATAAAGCAGCTGCTGAGCTAAGCTGGAGAATGCAAGGTATAGCTGGCTTTGTCATTCAATCTATAGATCGCAATCTGACCCACATAATCTCCCAGACACTCCATGGGGCGTCTGAGCTGAGAGCCTCAGGCTATGACTATGAGCATGTGGTGGAGCTGAGATTGGGCGGAGAATACAATTTTAATGACATGCTTAAGGTGGAAGGAGGATTCTATAACAGCATTTATGTCAATTATGACAATATCAAGAATGCTCCTTTGGTGTATAAACCTATGTTTACTATGAAATTCAAGGTGCTTCTAGATTAAAAGAAGGAGGCCGTGCTGGCCTCCCTCAGAATGAAACGGAAAAATAGTTATATGGAAGATCGCCTTTGGCTTTCCTCAACCTAAAGATAACAATAATTCTTTATATGTCAATGTTTTATATAAATATTGCTTTTTGTTTTGGATTTTGACGTTAATTAATTTTAAGCTATGTGTTTTTAAAAAACTCTCTATATTTAAAATGCACTACATATTTGCTTGATTCAAAAAACACGAATTAAATATTTTGTATGGTAATATAAGCTCTTTTGCTGTGTTTTAAGTCTTTTTTATTAATGCTAAGATTCAAAAAGGTTGATTTTAATGAAGAAGGTCCTAATTGCTATTGCTGTTTTATTGATATCGTGCTCAGCGCTCTTTGCTTATACTGATATTTTTAAGGATATGATGGAAGATCCTCTATACGTCGATTTCATTTCTGCAGTAAAGAATAATGAGAATGAGAGTGAGATTATTGAGAAATTCAATGCCTTTATAAATAGTGGAATAACCCCAGTTGAGAGGGCAAGAGTGGAGTATAACCTAGTTGTTTATTATGTGACTGTAGGGGATATGAATAAAGCGGGTATCCATAAGGGCATATTGGAAGCTCTGATTGACAATTTGCCCTCTGATACAAGTGAATTCGAACGACTTGCAATTGATTCTGAGCTTAAATCATTGGATTATACCTTTAGCAAGAAACTTGGCGATGGTCTTAAATCAAGTAATATAATTAAGGAAATATATAAGAAATATCCCAATGATATTTTCTCCATTACTCATGAGATATGGCGTCTAATACATACTCCTCCAATTGCAGGTGGAAACACCAAGAAAGCCATTAAGATGATTGATGATCTCTTTAAGAGCTATGGATCAGAGATGACAATGCTTGATAAGTATTCTATGCTTTACGCCTATGCTCTTGCATATAACAAGAGAGATGATTACAAGACTGCAGATAAGTATTTCAAAGAGGCATTTGAGTATTTTGACAGAGAGCCAGAGGTAGTTGAGGAATACAACAAGAACCTGAAAAAGCTGAAATAGCCGAAAGCGGCTGATGGCGCTTTTTCCATATTTTGTACGCTTTGGTCAATAGAAGATTATCACTTAAAATCATATCATCCATAGAGGAGGCTCTATGAACTTCATTTTTATTTCGCCGCAGTTTCCCTATACTTACTGGAATTTCTGCGATCGTCTGAAAAAGGCCGGTGTAAATGTTCTTGCAATCGGAGATGAGAACTATGATGCACTCGATTGGAGACTGAGAAACTCAATCACCGAATACTATAAAGTCGGCAATATGGAGAATTACTCCGAGATGTTTAAGGCAGTTGCTTTCTTTTCATTCAAATATGGAAAGATAGACTGGATTGAGAGCAACAATGAGTATTGGCTTGAAAGTGATGCCAGACTACGAGAGGATTTCAACGTCACAACTGGAGCCCATCCTAAGGACCTTCTCAAATACAAAAGCAAGTACGAGATGAAGAAATACTATAAGAAGGCCGGTGTTCCGTTTCCTAGATGCATTAAGGTGACATCCATTAAGAAGGCAATGGAATTTATCGAGGAAATCGGTGGCTATCCCGTTATTGCAAAGCCTGAGAACGGAGTAGGGGCGAGTCATACTTATAAGATTGAGAATGAGAGCGCTCTTTCTGAATTTTTTAGAGACAAGATAGATGTTCCATATGTCATGGAGGAATTTATCGATGGCGATATTGTCTCCTATGACACCATAGTCAATGAGGATGGAGAGCCTCTCTTTGAGTCTATGACAGTGTGGCCTCCATCGATTGCGGACATTGTAAACAATAAGCTCGATCTTACCTATTACGTCAGTGATAATGTAGATGAGAAGCTAAAAAAGGCTGGCAGAGCGACTGTTAAGGCCTTTGATGTTAAGGGCCGCTTTGTGCATTTAGAGTTCTTTAAGCTCAAAAAGGAGAAAAAGGGACTTGGAAAGAAGGGCGACATAGTTGCACTTGAGGTGAATATGAGGCCAGCTGGCGGCTATACACCGGATATGATGAACTATGCCCACTCCTTTGATGTCTATTCAATTTACGCAGATATGGTGCTTACAGGCGGAAAGAATGCCCTCTCTTTCAAAAAAGGCGATGATCTCTTTTCAGCATATGCATCGCGTCGAGATGGCGTCTCATACAAAAATAGCGATGATGATGTGAAGGCAAAATATGGCTCAAGGATTGTAATGAATGAGAGGCTTCCTCAGCTATGGTGGGATGCTATGGGCAATTACATGTATACAGTGAAGCTCGATACTAAGAAAGAGACCGAGGAGTTCATCTCATTTGTAACGGAGAGGGCTTAATGGAAGAGAGAGTCTTCACCTCATATTCAAAGGCTCTTAGTCGCGACATGAGCTTTAAGACATTTGGAGACGGGAGGGGAAAGCTTGCATTTGCCTTTCCGCCTCAGAATGGGCGCTATTGGGACTTCGAGAACTTCGGTATGGTTGAGGCTATAAGGCCATTTATCGAGGATGGGAAAATATTCTTGGTACTTGCGGATTCTATAGACTGGGAGAGCTGGTCTCTTAAGGGCCCGGAAAGACCAAGGATAGAGGCGCAGGAGAGGTACTATCACTATGTGGTGGATGAGCTCTATCCAGAGGCGAAGAAGCTCTCTAAGGCAAAGAAGAGAGATAAGGCACTTGTAACTGGATGCTCGATGGGCGGAGTCCATGCGGGAATATTCTTCTTTAGGCGTCCCGATCTCTTTGACTCGATGATTTCCCTCTCTGGCACTTTCAATGCTCAGCACTTCTTTGGTCCATATATGGATGATCTGATCTATGACAATAGTCCATCTCATTTTCTAAGGAATATGAGTGAAGACCATCCATACATAAAGCTCTATAATCAGAGCAAGATAATAACCTGCGTTGGACAGGGTGCTTGGGAAGAGATGCTCTTGGAAGGGACACGAGAGCTTGACAGGATTTTGACAGAGAAGGGCATTAGGCATTTTTCAGATTACTGGGGCTTTGATGTGAACCATGATTGGCCTTGGTGGCAAAAACAGCTTCCTTATTTCTTAAAAAACTTTATTTTCGAATGATTTTCTGTGTTTTTGCCCTTTATTGAATTATATTTTGACTAAGGAAGCGGAATGATAGTTCTTAATGAGAGCAGAAACTACTCTATTGCGGTAGCGGTTCTTGCCATATTCGATATGGTATGGGAGTCTCTGTCTCTTGCTAAGCTTCACTTTACCCATTCATGGTGGTATATCCTTGTTGAAGTGCTTGTCTTGGCCTTCTTCATATTCGATTATGTGGTTCGTCTGATCCAGGCAAAGGGCAAGTGGCTCTTTATCAGAAGAAGCATGTTTGACTTTATTGCGATAATATCGCTTCATCCATCATTGTCATTTTTCCGTATCCCAAGACTGCTTCATATATTCAGGGTTCCAGAGCTCTTGAAGAGACTCAAGATATACAAAAGCCTTGAGAAGATTTGGACTGCCATCCACAATTTTGTCTCAACCAACGGACTTATACATGTTCTCTATATAAACTTCTTTGCCATTATTATCGGGTCTGTCTTTGTATACCTCTTAGAGAAGGGCATTACCTTCCCGACCTTTGGCGATGCTGTATGGTGGGCTTGCGTAACAGTAACAACAGTTGGTTATGGCGACTATGTTCCAAAGACCTTCTTGGGAAGAGTTGTAGCAGTAATACTTATGATTGTCGGTATTGGCTTGATCTCGATGCTTACTGGGACGGTTGCGACGTTCTTTGCGAATTTAAGAAAGAAGACGAAGCTTCAGCAGGATCTTGATGATCTGAATAAGACAGTCTCTTCTATGGATGAGGCACAGCTCTCTCAGCTTATAACCTACGCCAAGGATCTTAAGAGCTTTACTCCTACGACAACTCCCATATCTCAAGAGGAGAGTGGAGATAGCGCTCCCAAGATAGACAAGGAAGTAGAGAATACAACTGATGGCGGCTATCCTCTTGGGCAGGATAGCGCAAAAGACAGCGAGAGCGATTCTCTTGTTCCTGATACGACTCCTTCGGCAGAGGAGGCTACAGAGGGCCTTGAGAGCTACTTGAATGAGAAGAAGGCAGAAGAAAGCAAAGAGGGCGAGAATAGCAGCAATGTAGATCCGCCTGAGAGGCCAATCTGATTATTCGAGATATTTTTCCCTTAAAATCCTTATATCTTCATCGGTAACAGAGAGTTCTTTCTTTGTGTAGTCAATTACCGACCCGTAGCGTTTATTGAGCTCTGATATTACATTCTCCATGAGAATCGGAAAGGTGTCTAAGAAGCCTAGGAGCATCTTTTTGAGCTTCCATTTAAATGGAGCAAAGAAGGCAAAGACCTTTAGCGCGCTATTTCTCTTTTTCTTGAATTTTCCTGTTGCTGTATAGTCTAAGAGAACTGTCTCCTCATCAACTCCCAGAAGAGTCTCTATCAGCATCGATACTATGCCGGTTCTGTCCTTTCCCACAGTGCAGTTTATAAGGACTCCCTTGTCTGTCTCGACAAGGATTCGAATTATGGTGCTAAGGCTCTTTTGGGAGTTCTTCTCAAATAGGATACCCTCATAGAGCTCTGTCATATATTCAATCGGAGAGTCGTATTCCTCTATGATTTTGTAGCCTTGTTCCTTAATTGAGTGAAATACATTCTTGTCGATTGTGACGCCAAGCGCCTTGCTGCTTAAGAGTGGCATATTGAGGTATTTTGCGCCATCGAGATCCACGCAAGGCTTCTCTTCTGCCTCTTCTTTGAGTCTTAGATCGATGATTGTTCCAATCTTAAGCTCATTGAGCCTCTTTATGGTTGAAGAGGGGAGTCTATACATTTTGCCGCTGCGGAAGATAAGGCCATGTCTAATGGTTTTCTTGCCATATGCTGGCATTCCTCCAAGGTCTCTGAAATTGGAAAGACCACGCAGCTTTATTCGCTTGATCTCAATTGCCACTCTAGCGCTCCCTCAACGCCATATTCTATCACATAAGGCCAAAAATTGACTATTATGAAGATTCTTTTGTTCGATTGTGAATAAAAACGCATTTTTGCCTGTTAACTTTTAAACATGCTCTCATAAAAAAAGGACCGCCTTCTTTTGTTTCGGGTTCGGTCCTTTTAAATAGGTGGGGGATATGCTGACTTTAAAATAAGCAAAAAGGAGTATTGAGGCAAATTTTTTTGGTTTTTCTGTATTCTGTTTTTGGCGCTGTTATGTTTTTTCCCTCTTTATCTCAAATTGGCTTTCTCTGAATGTTTCTCTCAGGTTTTGCTTTGTGCTAGTATTTAATTGTATTTGGAGGAATTAGGTGAGCGATTTAGAGAATTCATCACTGGTTGAATATACGGGTGCAAGGCGAGAGAGCGTCTTTTTGAAGAGGGTTTATCTTTGGATGTCTCTTGGTCTTATTCTGACTGCTGCGGTAGCACTCATTACCGCATCGATTCCGGGTGTTGTGGACTTCATACTCCAGAGGCCGATGACGCTACTAGTCGTTGCCATACTCGAGATAGCAGTTGTAATGGTTTTGGCAATGAGAATAGAGAAGATGAAGAGCTCAACCGCGATAGTCTGCTTTCTGCTCTATTCTGTTCTAACGGGAATTACATTCTCTATCCTTCTTGTGGCATATGCCGGGACGACTGTAATACCAAAGGCCTTCTTCTCTGCTTCATCAATATTCATTGCAGCGTCTATTTACGGTGCATTTACCAAAAAGGCAATTAATAGGTGGACAAAGTGGCTCTTTATGGGACTTATAGGTCTTGTTATTGCCTCAGTGGTGAATCTCCTCTTTTCATGGAGCTGGCTTGATTTTGGAATCTCAGTCTTTGGAGTCGTGATATTCACTCTGCTCGTTATGTGGGATACCAAGAAGCTTGTTGCTATCAACGCATCCTATGGGGATATGATGCTCAAGTCAGAGCTTACCAAGATATCGATAATGGGCGCACTGGATCTATACCTTGATTTCATAAATATCTTCATGTATCTCATAAGGATATTTGGAAGGCAGAGAGACAGGTAGGATATGAGATGGATAGCAAAATGATTGCATACGAGGATGGAGACATCCTCGTTTTAAATAAGCCATCTGGGCTTCCGACAGTTCCACTGAGGGATAAAGGGGGAGAGACCCTTCTTGATATAGCAGGAAGCGTTGATAAGAAGACTCTCGGTGCATTTGGAAAGAATCAGTGGGAGGGTGGAGCAATTCATAGGCTCGATACTCTCACCTCCGGACTCGTTGTCTTTGCAAAGAATCAGGACTCATACGATTTTCTTCAGAGCGAGCAGCTTAATGGAGATATTTGGAAGACATACTACGCAAAGACCGAGGATAGAAGAGAGGGAGTCGATGGATTTCCAGATTTTCCATACGAGAGTGCTATAGAGACATCTGGAATCATACGCTCCTATTTTAGGCCTTATGGAAAGGGCAGAAAGAGCGTGAGGCCTGCGCTAAGGGAATACGAGAGTCCTAAAATCTACTCTACTGAGGTTATAAATAGGGCAAATGGAGTCTTCTCATGCACAATAGCCCTTGGCTTCAGACATCAAATCAGAGCTCATCTTGCATGGGCTGGACACCCAGTTTGGGGTGATGCCCTCTATGGCGGAAAAGAGAGAGACGAGTTTGGCCTTTGTGCTTATGAGATCTCATTCAGACGAGTAAAGGATGGAAGGCTTATAGGAATCAGAGCCAGTTCTGAAGCTCCGTTTCTATAATGTCTGTCAGATATATTGCGTTGTACTCCTCTTTGTCTATCTGTATGAGAAGGGGAGTTATCTTCTTGTTCTCATCCTCTGCAAATCTGAGGTAGTATTCGCCTTTATGGGTGCCCTCTGTCTTGAAAGACAGATTGAAGGTGTACTGGTTACCCACTTCGTCAAATGCCTTTACAAGCTCGCCATTGATTATAAGACCCTCCCAGTTGCCGTTTCTGATGACTGTATCGATGTTCGTCCATCTCTTTATTTTGCTGCTATTCTCGCTTTGCAGTTGTGATAGCGAGTCATTTATGAGGCTCATCATGCTCTCTGATATCTCGCTTTCTCTATTGATTTTCTTGTTGTCAATGAGAACAAATGGACTCTCTAGGTCTCCAGTTGAGCTCTCGAGGATAATGGGAATCTCCTTTTCGCCCTCTTTTACGCTACCCTCCAGCGAGATTGACTTCTCTCCATTTGTCCTGTCCATCGATAGCGTTCCTGTAAATTCTAGGCCAGATGACTTAATCGGGGTTAGGGTCTTCGATACGTCAGTTACTATGGTTTCGCTTTGAGGGCTCTCATTCTCACAGATCTCTATTACGGCTTTTAAGAGCGTATTGACCTGCGCCTTTATTCCGTCGAATTCACTCTCAACATTCTTCTTTGAGCATGATGAGAGAATAGAGACGATGGCAAATATAAGTATGAGTATGAGTCTTGCTCGTTTTTTCATATTACATCTCTGATGAGAATACGATAGTTCTGTTGTCGTTAATGATGATTCTATTCTCAAGATGGGCCTTTACGGCTCTTGCAAGAACCTGCCTCTCGACATCCTTGCCGACTTCCTTGAGTCCATTTGGAGAGAGCTCGTGGTTTACCCTCACAACATCCTGCTCGATAATTGGCCCTTTATCGAGGTCTTCGGTTGCGTAGTGCGCAGTGGCTCCTATCATCTTGACGCCTCTTTGGTATGCTCTCAGATATGGGTTTGCCCCCTGGAAGGCAGGCAA
This sequence comes from uncultured Spirochaetaceae bacterium, assembly GCA_947630635.1. GTDB lineage: Bacteria > Spirochaetota > Spirochaetia > Sphaerochaetales > Sphaerochaetaceae > Ornithospirochaeta. The sequence goes on from CANRIJ010000037.1 coordinate 12,007, forward strand.
AAAGCCATGGTGGATATTTATGATTTTTCCCTTGGAACTTCTATGATTTTAAACTATTATGGAACGACGGAGTATTTCAGTATATTA
>CANRIJ010000038.1 GCA_947630635.1 uncultured Spirochaetaceae bacterium
GGAGCTTTTGAAGGAGGCCTATATCGGAAAGGCCATAATGGATGCCGATGTCCTCATATCCCTCACCCACTTCAAGGGCCACGAGATGACCGGCTTTGGCGGGGCAATCAAGAATATCGGAATGGGCTCAGGCTCAAGAAGAGGAAAGTGCGCCCAGCACTCTGGAGGAAAGCCCCACATCATAGAGGATCTCTGCAGAGGCTGCAGAAGATGCCTAAAAGAGTGCGCAAATGGCGGACTCTCATTTGATGAGAAGAAAAAGAAGATGCATGTAAATGAAAACAACTGCGTTGGCTGCGGGAGATGCCTTGGAGCATGCAACTTCGATGCAATCGAGTTTGATAACGAATCGGCAATATCAGACTTGAATAAGAAGATGGCAGAGTACACAAAGGCAGTCTGCGATGGAAGACCCACATTCCATATATCACTGGTTGTCGATGTATCTCCCAACTGCGATTGCCATCCAGAAAACGACATTCCAATCGTTCCAAATATCGGCATGTTCTGCTCTTTTGACCCAGTTGCGCTAGATCAGGCATGCGTCGATGCAGTAATGAAGGAGGCCCCTATTCCCGGCTCTCAGCCTGATAAATATCTTAAAAACCCAAAAAACCACGACTATCACGACATATTCAAGAACAGCACTCCAGAGTCAGAGTGGAGAGAGCAGCTTGAGCATGCCGAGAAAATCGGACTGGGAACGAGAGAATACGAGCTTATAAAGCTCTGAGGTGTATAAATGGAACTTACAGAGAAAGCAAAAGAATACCACGATAGGCTCTTTGAGAATGACTTGGCCGGGCTCGAGACAAGAGACCCTGAGTTTGTCACGCTCTTCAGAAACTTCGCCCTAGATGAGATAGTTGAGAGAACAAAGCTCATCGATGACAGGACTCGAATGATAATAATACTCTCTACTCTGATTGGCTCATCATCTAAAGAGGTATTCAAGCTGATGGCATCTGCATCACTGAACATGGGCCTCAGCGCCATAGAGATAAAGGAGATTTCATATCAAGGGGCAGCCTACATAGGAATTGGAAGAGCCTACCCTATGATTGACTCAATAAATGAGGTATTAGAGGAAAAGGGCATCAAGCTTCCGTTGGAGAAGACTGGAACCACAACAATAGATAACAGAAGAGAGAAGGGAACAGAAAAACAGGTTGAGATCTTCGGTGACTCTTTAAAAGACGCATGGAAAAAGAGCGACATTAATTACTTTCTTGCATCAAACTGCTTTGGCGACTACTACACAAGAGAGGGTCTCTCTACCCGTGAAAGAGAGCTTGTGACCTTCTTTATTCTCCTTTCCCAAGGAGGATGCGATCTCCAGCTCTCGGCCCATGCAAAGGGCAACATAAACGTCGGAAACACAAAGGAATATCTAAAAGAAGCGACTCTATCTGCACTTCCCTTCATAGGATATCCACGAACTCTTAATGCACTAAACGCAATTGAGAATGCATAATAAAAATATGAAAGATGTATTTAAACGCGGAGAAGAGAACCCATTTGGAAAGTACTTCAAGGGCTAGAGCTACCTAAATATGCTCTCAACTTCCCCACTATCAATCGGGAACGTGACATTTGAGCCATCCTGCAGAAACAACTGGCACATTCACCATGCAGATAAGGGTGGAGGCCAAATGCTCCTTGTCACAGGAGGAGATGGCTGGTACCAAGAGTGGGGGAAAGAAGCCAGAAGCCTAAAAGAGGGCGACGTTGTCATAATAGAGCCAGGGGTCAAGCACTGGCATGGGGCAAAGAAAGACAAATGGTTCTCTCACCTCTCGATTGAGGTTCCCGGAGAGAATACAAGCACACAGTGGCTTGAAGAGGTAAGCGATAGCGAATATCTGAAATTGGAGGACTAAGTGAGCTACAAGACCGAAGACAAAAATGCACCAGTGGTGTATTTCACCAAGGAGATATCACCAGATTCACTGATTAAGATCTACAATGCACTTGGCTTTTCTCCCGAGGGAAAGCTCGGAGTGAAGATGTCCACCGGAGAGCCACCACACTCCAATTACCTCAGGCCAGAGCTTATTGGAAAACTGGTAAAAATGCTTGGCGGAACAATAGTCGAGTGCAACACAGCATATCGCGGCGAGCGCTATAAGACAAAGGACCATGAGAGAGTTGCAAAAGAGCATGGCTTAACAGAGATTGCTCCTGTCGACATCCAAGACAAGAGGGGAAACTACACTCTCAAGGTGTCAGGCGGCGAAGTTCTCGAAGAAAACTACGTCGGAGCCTCTTTTCCTGAGTATGGCTCTTACCTAGTACTTACCCACTTCAAGGGACATGCGATGACTGGGTTTGGCGGCTCAATCAAGAACATATCAATCGGATTTGGCTCTACCATGGGAAAATCATGGATACACTCCGGTGGAAAATCAAAGACAAATCCGTGGGGCCGTGAGCAGAATCCATTTTTAATGGCAATGGCAGAGGCTGCAAAGTCTGTCCACGATTATATGAATGGAAAGATCGCATATATCAATGTTCTCAATAGAATATCAATTGACTGCGACTGCGATGGATATCCTCATGAGCCCGAGATCAAGGATATCGGAATTGCAGCATCACTAGACCCAGTTGCAGTAGATCAGGCATCAATTGACCTTGTTTGGAATGCCCCTGGCTCTAAGTCCCTTGTAGACAGAATAGAAAGCCTCAATGGGCTTTTGACCCTCGAACATGCCGCCAAAATTGGGCTTGGATCCAGAAGCTACAGACTAGAAGAAATCTAAATCACTATTCATAGCGTCATAAAAACACTTCGGAGAGGAACCAAAACTCCTCTCCTTTTTTATTTCCCAAGCCGAGAGGTATGACTGGCCGAAACAACAGTTTGCGAACTGGATTCTTATGTTATCCGCGAGTATGCCATACTGCAAGGATTGATTTAAACCTCCAAGAACACCCTAGCCTGTTCTCTCAGAGTATATCGACATGTAATGAGAGAGCGTCCAGGCATCAGATTGCCCTATACAAAAACAAGCATCCTAAAGACTTCCGCTTTCTGCTGTTGGGTATCCAGAGTCGAATGAAAAAAATCCTGGTCAGCAAAAAAAATGGCGATATCAATTGCCGAAAATAGTAAAACCACAGCGGGCAGGAAGAAACTGCAAATCACAAAGTAAAGCTGCCTTTCTTATTTTTACAAAAGATGCCCATGAATAAGGCATCGAGTTTGAAGCAGAATCATGATCTCTAGCTTATGCAAAAAGCGATTTATGAGCTTTTCGATGTAAATAGAAGCGTTGTCGCCAAGCATTTGAAGAGCATCTATGAAAGGGTGAATTGAATGAAGCCTAAACTTGTGCAGAATACTCAGAAGTTGCAGACAGCAAAAGACCTATCAACAGAGGTTTTACTCCTTGTCCTTCATCACATCCGCAGAATATCGCATCAATTTCAAAAGCTCTAGGCAATTCCGCCAATGGGCAGCAAAGACTCTAGATGCTTTTACAAAACAAGAATATCTTCAGGACACAAGATTCCATTTCGTAAAATTCGGTATAAAGTATCCTCCGATGTTATTTCAGATAATTCAGATGCATACGCCCATATCTTCCACTTGGATTGTCCCATATTTGAGCTATGAGGGTAAAAGATGATAATCTCCCTCGACCCGATATGTGCCGCCTCTTCAAATAACGATTCAATTGATGGATTCTCTCCATGTGGTGATTCTGCTTGCAATTTGATGCCAGCGTCTCTCTGCCTTTTTTATGACTCTTTCTCAAACACCACAAAAAAACGCATTCATGATATAATTTTCGAGAAAGATATCCTCTTTTATCAACTCATCAAGATCTTAAATGCTCTTTTATACAGCCTTGCTTATTGCTTTATGTATCAACTACCTGATTGGCCTAAAGGTATATAATTGAGAGTATGAGTCTTCACATAATCTATGGCGATATAACCAAAGAGAATACTGATGCTATAGTAAACGCTGCAAATGAGACGCTTTTAGGCGGAGGCGGCGTTGATGGAGCAATACACAGAGCAGCAGGCCCTGAGCTCTTAGAAGAGTGCATAACACTAAATGGATGCCCCACTGGAGAAGCAAGGATAACAAAGGGCTATAGGCTCCCCGCCAAGTATGTCATTCATACTGTTGGGCCGATATGGCAGGGCGGAAAGCATGGAGAGGAAGAAAAGCTCAGGTCCTGCTATAGAAACTCACTTAGAATAGCCAAAGAGTACAACTTGAAGTCAATTGCATTTCCCCTTATCTCCGCTGGAGTCTATGGCTACCCGAAGGACGAAGCATTTAGAATCGGAAAAGAGACAATCGAGGAATTCTTGACGTCAAACCCCGATATAGAAGCCTATATAGTACTATACAAGCCAGAATAATCAATCTTTGCCAAACGCTAAAAACAAATAGGTGCTATCATCTCATATGAGAGGGAGAATTATGGATAAATTAAAGAAAATACTGAAGCGTATATTCGTATTTCATCCCCTCATAGCGATTATAATCGCGCTACTGGGATCAAGCTTTCTAACAATCATCTTCATATTCAGGCTCGCAAAAACATGGGTGGGAGTACTCTCGTATATCTTCTCTGTCTATGCCCTTATAGTTCTGATTGCATCACTCTCTTTCAACTGGAAGAAATTTGTCCAATGGTATGAGACAAAGCCAATTAAAGGCTATGTAGACAAGTACAGAAAGAACTACAGCATAAGGGGAACAGTCTCTATGTGCTTCGTAATTCTTGTAGCAATAGGAAACGTAGTATTCAGACTCTTCGAGGCATTTCACTATAGGTCCCTTTGGTACTTCTCAATCGCCTCGTACTACGGAGCGCTCTTTGTGCTCAACGCAATCATCCTCATTGCATATATCAAGATCAAGAAAATTCCCAACCAGACCGAGAGGGAGGAAAAAGAGCTCGAAGTCTCACGCATAATAGGATACTTGATGACAATCCTTGCCTTTGCAATGGAGGGAATGCTAATTGAGATGATCGTTTTCGGCCACTCATACCAGAGAAGAGGAATCTATATATGGTTCTCAGCTGCCTACGTCATCTATGCCTTAATAGTTGCAATTAAGAATATCGTGACATTCAAGAAATCTGGCTCTGAGCTCCTTATAACCGCAAAACTAGTGAGAATGGCCGAGGCTCTTATGGCACTTGTGGCCCTTCAGGCAACTCTGATCTACTCATTTGGAAACCCCGAAGACAGAGCCCTAAGAAGGTCTTTGATGTCAGCAAATGGCAACCTTGTCACAATACTGATAATTGCCATGACTATCTATCTGATAGTGGCAAACACAAAGAAGCTCAAAAAACTAAGATCAAAAGAGAGCGATGAGAAAAGAGAGGATAAGACTACTTAAACCACCCCTCTGGAAGATATTTTCCAGTCTTTTCAATCATCGTATCCGCAAGGTTCCTCGCATCCTCTTTCGAGAGTCTTTTTGCAACCTGGCTATCCTTTTCAAATGCCTCATAGACAAGATCTCTATCGCATGTCAAAGCGGCCTTCATTATCCTGTCATGGTTCTCGACAAAGGGCTTAACTAGGCTAAGCACCCCTTCATCTATGCCTCCGCAGGCAACTGGCTGAATGGAGTCTCTTGTAATTACGGCATTGGTCTCAACAACTGCATCTTCAGGGAGATTGAGTATCTGACGCCATTTATTTGGAAGGTTCATATTTGTAACCATGCGGCTAAGACCACATAGCGCCTTTATAATATCAACGCCCTCCTCATCAGTCTTCTCAATGATAAGATTCTCCTCTCCCCTATAGAGCCTATCGCTTCTCTCAAGTCTCTCTTTGAGATCCTCTCTCCTCCATGATACCGGGGTAAGCACAAAACCCCATGACTCAGCTCTCTCTGGGTCCTTAAGATATATAGTCCCATCCATGAATTCTGCAAGGTGCCTATCGCCTGCGGCGGCTATAAGCCCATAGCGCCTAAAGAGGTCAAACTTCACTCTATTGGTACATGAGAATGGATATCTATTGTAAGCGCCTCCCATCTCGGCAAAGCCGCTCTCAAAGTGCCTATCCGCAAAATCCCTGTAGATAGGAAAGAGATCTGTGCCCTCATAGGATGCTTTGTCAAACCATGTAAAGTGATTGATGCCGACCACATTGACCATGATCTCTCGCCTATCTATGCTTTTTTCCCCAGTTATCTCCTCCATAATCTCGGCAAGAAGCTTCTCAGTATGAAAGACCTCATGGCAGCATCCAAAGGCCTTGATTTCCGGAAAAACATGGTAAAGCGTCTTTACGCAGAGCGACATGGGATTTGTGTAGTTTATAACCCATGCACTTGGCGCATACTCTCTGACTGCAAGGGCTATATCCCTAATCATTGGAAGCGTCCTAAGTGCCCTGATTATGCCACCGAGCCCCGCAGTGTCGCCAACTGACTGGTAAATCCCATACCTCTCGGGCTCATGCACATCGACTTCCATCTCATCAAAAGTGCCGGGAAGGATCGATATTACGACAAAGTCAGCATCCTTAACAGATTCTTCTAGGGAAGATGCTACCTCGTACTTCCATTTGCCCCTTGCCTCTTTTCTTGACTCGGTTCTATTTCCTATGACTGCATTCTTCTCAGCTGCACTTCTATCTATATCATAGAGGCTGACCTTTCCCGAGAGGCTCTCTTCACTGGCAAGATCCGCCATTAGAGTCCATGCCCAATTTCTAGATCCGCCTCCTATATAAGCTATCTTTATATCCTTTGCCCTAGACTCTCTTACTACCATATTCATCCTCCAAAGGCTCTTAGTATGCTTTAAAAAAGGCAAATTTAAGGAGGGCCGAAGCCCTCCGAACCAACTACTTGTCTTTCTTATTTGTCATCGAGAACGGCTGTCTCGTCTGCTCAAGTACGTCTCGCCATAGAGAGCCCTCAATATCGACATGGTTTCTGCCATCCACTGCTACCTTGATTGGAAGATATACGAACTGATTATTGACCTGTGATGCAATGCATCTTGTCATTCCGTTCATAGCTGCATGGACAACGTGAGCTCCAAGCCTTGCACAGTAAATAGAGTCATAGCTATTTGCTGGAGCCGATCTGATTATATATGAGGGATCGATGTACTTAACTGATGTGGGAATATTCTCCTTTGCAAAGAACTCCTTGATCTTGTTCTTCAGGAATATCCCGATGTCATTGTATTTGACGTTCCCAGATGCATCCTTCTCTCCAGTATTAGGCACTAGGTTCTGTCCAGCGCCCTCTGCAACGAGAATCACTGCGTGTCCTCTCTCAAGAATTCTCTTCTTGAGATTCTCCAGAAATCCATTTGGACCCTCTAGGTCAAAGGGGCTCTCTGGAATAAGACAGAAGTTTACATCTGACTGGGCAAGGGCTGTATGAGCCGCAATGAAGCCGGACTCTCGACCCATGACCTTCACAAGTCCAATTCCATTTATGGCGGCCTTAGCCTCAACATGTGCGCCTCTTACCGAGGGAACAGCAGTAGCAACTGCAGTATCAAAGCCAAATGAGCTGTCAATAAATCTCAAGTCATTGTCAATTGTCTTTGGAACGCCGATAACCGATATCTTGAGACCTCTCTTCTCAATCTCCTTTCCAATGTCGTCAGCGCCTCTTAGTGTTCCATCGCCGCCGATAGTTATAAGTATATTGATGTTCTGTCTCTCAAGAGTATCAACAATCTCCTCAACCTGCTTTCCTCCGCCTCTGGCTGATCCGAGTATGGTTCCGCCCTTCTCCTGAATGTCATCAACCAAATCGGGAGTGAGACTAATTAAAGGCCATGGGGAATCTGCCAAGAGTCCCTGATAGCCATACTGAATGCCACTTATTCTCCTGACTCCATATCTATACCAGAAGCATCGAACAACCGCTCTTATAACGTTATTGAGTCCAGGGCATATTCCACCGCAAGTGCAGATTGCAGCATGAACGTGAGAGGGATTGAAATAGAGCTTCTCTCTGGGACCAGCGAGGACAAGTGTCTCTGAGTGCTTAGGAGCAATTATGCCATCCTTTGAGACAGCCTCAATTGCATAGAGAATCTTATCATTCTCTGTTACGTAGTCAGCAACTCCATCGCTGTGAAGCTCAGAGACCCTAATAGGGGATTTGATCTTTGGCTCTCCCAGCCTCTCAACAGTAAAATCGTAGTGCTTCTCCTGTGCCATGACACCGTCCTCCTAAGTTCTATTGGAAATATTATAATCCTTGAAATCCCATCGATGTTGATTAACCCCAGATTTCCTCTGCAGTCGAGTAGAGAGTATTAATAAGGTCCTCTATATTGCTCTCCTCTACTGAACAGTATGCCAATCTGATTGTATTTCCGAGGATATTGATAAGTCCGATCTGATGCCTATCGAGCATAATACGCCTAAGCTCCTCAGCATCTCTTCCATTTGTATCAAAGGCCATGAAATACCCCGAATTGAATGGGTATGGTGTAAGAACCCTGCTTTCTCTGTGGCTCTCAAGAGCCTTCTTGACCCTGTTATATCTCCTCTTCATCTCATCAAAGAGAATCTCTTTGTCCCTCTTGTGGTTTTTGCCACTCTTGAAGGCCTTCTTAATAAGAGACTGACCGGGTCTATCGCAATTGGATACTGTGCATCTTATTGCTCCTAGTGTCTTCTGAACAAGCGCGCCCAGCTCCTCTTTTCCAAGGCCCTTGCCACCATATGTGATAAAGCCGATTCTGAAGCCCCATACCATCTCTTCCTTGGTTGCAGCATCTCCCTTTACCGCGACGATATTCTCATCTAAGTCCACAAGATACTGAAAGAGCGAGCACTTCTCGGTCTCAGACTCAAAGAAGAGCCCAAAATATGCGTCATCGCATATTACAAGGATCTTCTTTCCACTCTCTGCAACCTCTTTGAGAGCCTTTACTATCCTCTGCATCATCTCTCTTGAGGGGGTATAGCCAGTGGGGTTATTTGGAAAATTCAGGATTATCCTTGCCTTATCGCCCTTAACGCTTAATAGAGCCTCTTTCATGCCATCGACATTGAAGTCTCCATCTTTGAAGAAGTCAAACTCCCTGAGCTCTGCCCCACATAGATCTCTGAAGATAAGCTCGTAGTTATCCCAATAGAGATTTGGAAGCACTACCTCATCCCCATCTCCCACAAAGAGATTTGCAATCATGCTTATTCCATGAGTGAGACCTGCGGTAACAAGAGTCTCCGATATATTCTTTCCCTTTAAAAGAGGATTCTTCTCAAGAATCATATCGTGCCAAAGAGCTCTCAGCTCCTTATCGCCGCCACCTGGAGCATAAGAGAAAACCTCACTCTTCTTTAAAGCTCCATCCTTAAACTGGTCATAGATATCAGAGAGGCAAAATGGCTCTCCATTTGTTGTGGCAGCGCCAATTGTGGCATTGTATTTCTTTGCCTTCTCTCCAGCCTCATTTGACTGGGCAACTATTCCCTTGGGAAAATACATTCTTTTGCCCTTCTCCGATAGAAGGTCATACACAGCACACCCCTTAAGCGTGCTATTGAGTTCTTTGGCAAGTTCGTTCATAGAGCTGAGTATATGAATTTGGCACTTTTTGAAAAAGACAAAAAGGGGCTTTAAAGAAAGAAAATGTTTAAATTTATAAATTTCTGTTATACATATAACAGTTTAAGCTGTATAACGTATCTTAATTTTGATTGCAAACCAGAGTGAGATGACATCAAAGAGGGCAAATAGCAGAGTAAATAGATAGATTGATTTTAAGTAGAAGAGCATGGCTATCATTGGGACTGCCAGGATGACAAGCATGATAAGCGGAGAGAGGGTTGTTGATATTCCAAAGGCCTTTATTGCCTGATACTCATTCTTCCAATCGTACTTTGGGCACTTGGCGTTGATGATATACATAATCGATATCGATAGAATCAGCGCCTCTAGGGGATAGACATAGACAATAAGAATCGAGAGTCCCCTAAGGCCAAGGAGAATCACCGAGAGAGTCGAGGAGATAAGCACAAAGGGGGCCTCTACTGAAAAGGCAAAGAGCATTCTTGCATAGTTCAGCTTTGAATCCTTTACAGGCAGCGTTGCCAATAGCCATCTGCTCTCACCCTCAAGCGAGACTGATACTCCTGCTATATTGATAATCGACAAGGGCAGCGAGATCAGAAATGGAAGCATATTCATTACAATGAAGCCCATATGATTTGAATCATCTGGTCTATTGTAATGGTTTACTCTGAGGATTATTGGAATTGCCACGATAACCAGGGCTGGAATGAATGTATTGAGAACGTAGTTTGTAGTGGAAAAGTATCTCTTGGCATCTTTTTTATAGAGGGCTGAAACTAAGGATCCAGAGCCAAGCTCCACTTTCTGGGCTCTCCTTTTTCTTCCTCCCGAGGCCTGAGAGTTGAGCCTCTCATTCAAATCGACAAAGCGCCATGATAAAAGACCGGCGACCAAAAGAAGGAGCGCTACAGCAATAAAGATGAATATCGCCATTAAGAGTATGCTCTCGCCTTTGACAATGAGGCTTGAGATGTATCCAATGGGGTTAAACCTCGTATAGAAGCCACTCTCTGTCGATAAAATCCTGTAGAGAGCGGGATTGTCGCTCTCTTTCATATTCATTCCGAATATAAAGGCATAGAGCGGCACTATAAATAGAATGGCCAAAATAGTGTAGAACCACTTCTTTGCCTTTATCTTAGCCACAATAAAGGAAATAAGAACCCCGAATGCCACAGAGAAGGCCGTAACGAAGGGCGGTATAAACAAGAAGAGAAGCGAAAAGAGCGTGGTCGACAGAATGCTCCCCCCATATTTTGCATAGATGACTATCGATGGAAGCATGATGATTGCAGAAATGGCGTAGTTTAAGGAGAGTATTCCAAACATACGCGAGAGGACTATCGAGGAAGTCTTAACAGGAAGAGAGAGAACATAGTCCAGATCCTTTCCGCTGAAAATTGATGTGGAGGCCTTTATAACCGTAATCAGAGAGAGGGCACTCACAAGGTATGTAGCGACTATGGGGATTATGTCGATATTCCCCAAGACGGCAAAGGTCGAAGCTATGCCATAAGTGACAAAGACGAAGTCTGCAATAAGATATATAAAGAGAATCGCAATAAGGGCAACTCTCACTTTGCCCTTGGGCCCCTTGTCATGAAGGAGCTTATTAATGCCAAGAAATGAATAGAGCTCAAGCCGGATAAGGGTAAAAAGGCTACTCTTCGCTTTCGTCATCCTCTGTAAGCTCCAAGAAAACCTCTTCTAGGCTTTCATCTCCCCTAACCTCATCCATCTTGCCAGATGAGATGATCTTGCCGCCCTTTATTATCGATACGGTATCTGAAAGCTTCTCTGCCTGCTCAAGAACATGCGTTGAATAGAAGACTCCGGACCCATCCTCGCATAGGCTCTTCAAGAGCCCCTTTAAATGGTATGAGCTCTCTGGATCGAGTCCCACAAAAGGCTCATCGAGAATGATAAGCTTGGGCTTATGGAGAAATGCGCCAATAAGGGCAAGCTTCTGCCTCATCCCATGAGAGTATGTCGATATCGAGGATGATAGATCGTCTTTAATGGAGAAGAGCGTCGCAAGTCTCTCTATCCTCTCATTTCTCTCAGACTTCGAGAGTGAGAAGACATCAGATACAAACCTCAGATACTGCAATCCCGTCATGTAGTTATATAAATCGGGATTATCTGGAACATATGATATAAGGCTCTTCACCTCCAATGGCTCGCTCTTAATAGAGTGTCCATCTACGAATATCTCGCCCGAGAAGGATATAAGTCCCACTATTGAGCGAATTGTAGTGGTCTTACCTGCCCCATTAGGGCCAATGAAGGCATGTATCTCGCCCTCTTCCACATAGAGAGAGATATCATCCACTGCCTTCTTCTTCCCAGGGTATTCCTTAGTAAGGTGCTCTATACTCAGCAGTGCCATCAGAAAAGCTCTCCGTCCTTTTTTATTAGCTCAGCTCCTATCATATCCAAGAACTCCTCCTCTGTAACTAGCCGTACTCCTAAGGCCTCTGCCTTCTCCCTCTTTGAGCCACCCCC
>CANRIJ010000039.1 GCA_947630635.1 uncultured Spirochaetaceae bacterium
CTGTACTGACATGTCTTCCTTTCCTCCAAAGCCTCCTCCGACAAGGGGTGCCTCTACGTGGACCTTTTCAAGGGGGAGCCTTAGCATCTTGGCGCACTCACGTCTTACGTCGTATACAGACTGGCCTGATGCCCAGATGTGAACGCCATTTTCGTACTCGGGTTCAGCGATTGCGCACTCAGGCTCCATAAAAGCGTGATCTTGCCAGCTTGTCTTATACTTTCTGGTTACAACGTATTTGGAGTTTTTGATTGCCTCATCGGCATTTCCCCTTTGCAGTATTGCTCTGCTCATGATGTTTCCATCTGGATGTATTAGGGGAGCGTCTCCCTTTAGGGCATCAAATGGATTTGTTATAGGCCTTAGCTCTTCATATTCGACATCGATTAAAGAGAGTATTTCGCTTAGTTTATCCTCTCTTTCTGAGATGACCTCAGCTAGGACATTTCCTACGTACTTTGTTATGTCTCCCTCTCCCATCATTACATCCCAGTCGGATTTGACGTGTCCGATTAGATTGTCTGGGACATCCTTCTTTAGAAGTATTCTGATGCAATCGGGGTGCTTCTCAGCCTTTGATATGTCTATTTTCTTTATAAGGGCTCGAGGATATTTGGAGAAGAGGAGTCCGCCATAGAGCATTCCGTCTATTTTGATATCATCTGCAAAGAGACCAGTGCCATTTACCTTCTCTTTTGCATCAATTCTCTCTGCTCTCTCGTCCATATGAAGCTCATGCTTCTCCTCAGGAACGGGAATGTTCTCTCTGAACATCTTTGCAGCGAGAAGAATTGCCTCTTCTATTTTCTTGTAGCCTGTACAGCGGCAGAGATTTCCTCTGATTGCCTTCTTTACATCCTCTGGCGTTGGATTCTTGTTTTCATCTATGAGGACTTTTGCGGATATAACCATTCCGGGGATGCAGAATCCGCACTGCACAGCTCCGCACTCAGCAAAGGCATATTCATAGACTCTCATTTCATCTTTGTCTATGCCTTCGAGCGTAGTTATTTTCTTGCCCTCTAATTTTGAGGTTCTCTGGGTGCATGCTTTTACTTTTTTCCCGTCGATTATGATGGTGCATGTCCCGCAGACGCCCTGAGAGCAGCCGTCTTTGGCTGCTGTCAGGTTAAGTTCATTTCTTAGGTAATATAGTAGATTTTGGTCTTCATCCGTCTTCTGCTCTACCCCATTGACAGAGAAGGTATACATTAGATTCCCCCGTTTTTAAGAAACTCCTTCAAGAGTTTGATTGTTACTTTTTTTCTATAGTCTGCAGAGACTCTTCCTTCTGTGAGCTGCATCCTATCTTCATATGCTTTCACAAATTCGTCTTTCTTTGCTTTGGCCTCTTCTTTAGTCAGTCCGATTAGCATCTTCTCCACGTCTTTATAGCGAATTATCTTCTCTGATACCGCTCCAAATGAGACTGAAATACTCTTGATTTTGTCACTCTCCATTTCGAGTATGCCCAAGAATGCTATTCTTGATATGGCAAGAGCCTTTCTTCCCCCGACCTTCTCATAAGAGTAGAAGTCGGGATGGATATCGGGGATGGTTATCTTTGTGATAATCTCATCCTCATTTAGGTCTATGTGCTTTCTTCCAAGATAGAAATCCTCGATTGGGATATTTCTTTCGCCTCTAACGCTCTCAACTGTGATTACGGCGTCTAGGCCATATTCAATAAGAGCGCTGTCGGCCTTAGCAGAGCCATTTCCTATATTTCCTGCAAAGGTGCCCGTATTTCTTATTGCAGGAGCTGCAATTAGAATAAGAGCATCCTTCATCATCTGAGGAATGATGGGGCTCTCTAGAGCCTCAGTGAATGTAGTCTCTGCTCCAATCTCGATTTTGCCGTCAGTCTTCTTTATGCCTTTAAGCTCATTGAGTTTTCCCAAAAATAGATATGATGGGTTCTTTCGATTCTCGACCATCAAATCAGTTCCGCCAGAATAGGGGATGAGCTCTGTGTATTTGGCTTTCAGATCTAAGGCTTCCTTTTTATTCTTTGGTATGAAGCTTCCTACCATAGTCCGTTTCCCTCCTTGCTGGCCTTCAGTATTGCATTCACGATTGCGTTGTAGCCTGTGCATCTGCATAGGTTGCCTGATATTCCTATTCTAACTTCCTCTTCAGTCGGATGTGGATTCTCAGATAAGAGTGCCTCTGCAGCTAGAACCATACCCGGAGTGCAGAAACCGCACTGCACTGCCGATAGTTCTGCAAATGCTCTATCAAGGACCTTGAAGCGCTCAGTCTCCTTAAAACCTTCGATGCTTATGATCTCAGAGCCATCAATTGCACCCATTGCGACCATGCATGAGTTCACAAGCTTTTTGTCTATTAAGACTGCGCATGCTCCGCACTCTCCCTCTTTACAGCCGCACTTTACTCCTGTCAGTCTAAAGTCGTCTCTTAATACGTCAAGGAGTCTAGATGAGAGGTCTCCCTCGAAGATCTCATCTTTGCCATTTAGCTTGAATTTTATCTTTTCCATCTTACTCGTCCTTTTTGGCAATCTCTTTCATTGCGTCTTCCTGAGTGAAAGGAATGTGGTTGATCCTCACTCCTCCAAGGGCCTGTGATACTGCCTCTACATATGCAGCTGGAACTCCAACGAGTGGAAGCTCTCCTGCGCCCTTTGCTCCATAGGGGCCATCGGGGTATTCCTCTACATGAAGCTGTACATTCATGTTTGGAACATCCATCGATGTTGGAATAAGGTAGTCGGAGAAGTTGTTGTTTCTTATTCTTCCATTCTTGTCGTAATCCATCTTCTCCATGGATGAGTATCCTAGGCCTTGCAGGAGTCCTCCCTCCATCTGACCCATTACGATGTTGTAGTCAGCAGGGGTTCCGACATCGAACGAGGCCCAGGTTCCAAGGTTTTTCATGAGTCCGGTAAGAGTATCTAATTCAATCTCTACCGCCTGAACACCCCAAGCGTAGGTTGGGTAGGCATCCCCTTGGAAGATATCGAGGTTAAACGGTATTACGAAGCTTGGCTCTCTGAAGCGCTCTTCAACAATCTGCTCCTCTCCGTCCTTCCAGATTTCCTTGAGTTTTATTGCAAGTCTTCTCATCAGTTCTCCAACGACCATTAGGGATCTGGATGCTACTGTTGGACCTGAGTCTGGTACTTTTCCAGTATCTGGCCAGTTGTAATAGACCCTATCAAGGGGGATGCCAAGCTCATGGGCAACAATCTTTGGGAATGTTGTTCTCAGACCCTGTCCAATCTCGCCATTTGCAGCAAGCACCTCGACTGTGCCATCCTTGTGTTTCTTGAGCTTTGCAACGGCCTTTATGAGATCTCTCTCTCCAGCGCCGGTGAATCCAGCTCCGTGGAAGTGCATGGATATTCCGATTCCTCTTCTATACCTTCCGCTCTGCTTTTCGCTGTATTTCTTTCGCTTCTCATAGAAACCTGAGGCCTTTGCCACCTCCTCAATCATATCCTCTAGCGGGACAGGGAAGTGATACATGCCGCTTGTTGATGTCATGTCTCCCTGTTTTACAAGATGCTCTCTCTTGAATTCAAGAGGCTCTTTTCCCATGTCTTGGGCGATGTGGCTCATGATTGTCTCAACAGGGAAGAAGGTCTGAGGAGCTCCAAAGCCTCTGTAGGCTCCATTTGGAACTGTGTTGGTCTTCAGGGCCTTTCCCTTGACTATGAGGTTGGGGATGTTATATACGCCGTCGGCGCATATGAGTCCTCTTTGAAGAACAACTGCCGATAGAGTTGTGTAGGCACCTGCATTGAACTTTACATCAATATCCATTGCTGTGACCCTGCCATTTTTTACGGCGACTCTGTAGTGGGTAATAGATGGGTGTCTCTTTGAGGTGAACTCCAGGTCCTCTCGTCTATCAAAGACAAGCCTGACTGGCTTTTTTGCCTTATAGGCTGCAACCGCAACCTCGGAGGCAACTATTGAAGGCCATGCCTCCTTTCCGCCGAAACCGCCGCCAGTTGGATCTTGCCTGATATGGAAGTCATCGCTTCCCAGGACCTTCTTTACTGCATTATGCACATAGTAGACGCACTGCATTGAGCCATGTACGAGTATCTTTCCATCCTCTTCAGGCTCTGCCATCATTCCCTGGGTCTCTAGATATGCCTGCTCCTGATATCCAGTTGAGAAGGTCTCCTCATAGACTTTATCGGCTTCTTTGAAGGCCTTTACATGATCCCCCTTTGTATATTCGTAATCGAAGAAGACGGTGTCGCTCTTAAGAATGTCTAAGACTGGCTCAAGCTCGTCTATTATGAGCTCAGTCTCTTTTACAAGCTCATTGACTATTTTCTCATCGGGGCCGATTATCATGGCAACTGGCTCGCCTATGTACTCGACGCTGTCTTTTGCAAATACCGGCGTGTCGTCCTTTACGATATGCACTTCGTTTATTCCGGGCACATCTTCATAAGTGACACTCATATAGCCATTTGGCATCTTTGGGAAATTAATGCCAATGAGTTTTCCATGTGCCTTTTTTGACCTTACGAGCTTTCCAATTAGAACGCCCTTAGAGTCATAGTCTGCAACGTACTTGCAGGATCCGGTTATTTTCTCTTCGTGGTCTTTTCGGACTACCGATTTGGAAATATCCTTCATTCTCTCTCCTCCATATCTTGAGCCTTTTTGTAGTCATCCTGGGTGTCGAGGTCCATTAAGACTGCCTCGTCATCTATATCCAATCTGAGAATTGAGTCTTCCCACCTTGATAGAAAGCCTCTGAGACCCATCTCCTCGCTATATGCGATAAGCGCATCTCTATACTCAGGGGCGATTAGAACAGGATGCCCACTATTTTTATTGTACATTGGTATTAGGATTTTATTTGGGTTTTTATTTGCCTCTTTTATCAAATATGCAATTGTTTTTCCCTTTATGAGGGGCATATCGCCAGGAGTTATCATGATAGTTGAGTCTTTCGGAGCTCTCTTCACACCGAGTTTGATAGAGTAGAGCATGTCGCTACTCTCGTATTCTGGGTTGTATATGAGCTCTATCTTATCGCCATAGTCCTCGATGGCCTCTTCAATAAGCTCTCTCTTGTAGCCGATAACTGCTATTATTTTGTCTACTCCTCCTGAGAGGAGGGAATTTATGAGAAGCCTTATGGATACCTCCTTTCTAAATGGAAGAAGGGGCTTAAATGATCCCATTCTGCTGGATTTTCCAGCAAGCGGTATAACTGCATAGACTTCAGTTGATTTTTTTGAGATCGTTTTCAAGTCTGTAACCCTTTTTGAATGTATTTGATATTGGGCATGTATAGCTCTTTTTGAAGAATTTGCCCCTTAGCCTGCTGATTGTGACTCTAATTGAGTCTGGTGAGCTTATCTTTCCTTTGTGCTTCAGCTTCTCTGATAGCTCCTCTCCTGAGAAGACTCTCTTCTCAGTCTTTAAAAGCCTTATGATATCAAGCTCAAGGCGAGTGATAGAAAAAGACTCTCCATTTGGAAGAGTGAGCCTCTTCTCTTTCTCGTTTATGCATATTCCAAGGAATCTTCTCTCAAAATTCTCATTGCCCGAGATAATGGAGAGTATTTCGCTATAGAGCTCATCTATATCAACCGGCTCCTCAAATGAAGAGGTGGCCAATGATGAAGCTTCTTCTCCTATATAAATATAAGGAATAGGCAATGCACCTATTCTCTCATATGAAATAGCAAGGTCGTATAGGGCAATATTCTCATTTTCCAAATCAACTAAATCTATATTGAAGCCAAACTTAGAGAGCTCATTTTTCAGCTCTTTGCCTCTTTCTTTGTTTTCTGAGAATATTGCTATATCATTCACAACTGAATTATTGCATTCTTGAAGTCGAAACCAAAATCATTTTCTGCCATTGATATTGGAATTTCGTTTTCAAAGCGATAAAGTCTATATTAACTTTGACAAAGGAGAATACAAGATGGCAAAACAGCTTCAGTTTAACGAAGAGGCTAGAAAGTCTCTGGTAAACGGAGTAGAGAAGATTTCCAGAGCAGTCATGACAACCCTTGGTCCCAAGGGAAGGCTTGTGCTTTTGGATAAGAAATATGGCGCTCCTCTAGTAACAAAAGACGGAGTGACAGTTGCACGTGACATTGAGCTCGAGGATCCCTTTGAGAATATGGGCGCTCAGCTCTTGAAGGAAGTAGCAACCAAGACAAATGATGTGGCAGGCGATGGCACCACAACTGCTACTGTTCTTGCATGGTCAATTACAAAAGAGGGAATGAAGAGCGTTGCCTCTGGCGTAAATCCAATGGGAATCAGAAGGGGAATCGATAAGGCTGTTCAGGATGCAGTTGATGTTATCAAGAAGATTGCAAAGCCTGTTCAGGACAAGGAAGAGATCGCGCAGGTTGCGACAATCTCCGCAAATAACGACAGAACAATCGGCGATGAGATTGCCAATGCCATGGATAAGGTCGGAAAGGACGGCGTTATTACCGTTGAGGAGTCAAAGACCATTGAGACAACAGTGGAGTTCGTTGAGGGAATGCAGTTTGATAGAGGCTATCTATCGGCATATTTCTGCAACAACAGAGACACCATGACATGTGTTCTTGATAATCCCTATATCCTTATCTACGACAAGAAAATCTCCAATATGAAGGATCTTCTTCCTCTCTTGGAGAAAGTTGCCCAGTCAGGCAAGCCTCTCTTGATGATTGCTGAGGATGTCGATGGAGAGGCACTTGCGACTCTCGTTCTCAACGCTGTAAGGGGGACACTCAATGTAGTGGCTGTAAAGGCTCCTGGATTTGGCGATAGAAGAAAGGCAATGCTTGAGGATATCGCTATTCTCACAGGCGGACAGGTTATTACAGAGGAGCTTGGAATGAAGCTTGAGTCTGCAGATATCTCAATGCTTGGAAAGGCCAAGAGAGTCACTGTTGATAAAGAGAATACGACTATCATAAATGGCGCTGGCGAAGAGAAGGCAATTAAGGACAGAATTGCTCAGATTAAGGCTCAGATTCAGGATTGCACATCCGATTATGACAGAGAGAAGCTCCAAGAGAGACTCGCTAAGCTCGCAGGAGGCGTTGCAGTGGTGAATGTAGGCGCGGCAACTGAGGTAGAGCTTAAGGAGAAGAAGCACAGAGTAGAGGATGCCCTTTCCTCAACAAGAGCAGCTATCGAAGAGGGCGTTATTCCTGGCGGCGGAGTTGCCTTGGCTCAGGCCTCTAAGGTTCTTGAGGAGAAAGAGCTTAGCGCACTCACAGAGGATGAGAAGGTCGGCTATAGAATCGTACGCCGCGCTCTTGAGGAGCCAATTAGGCAGATTGCCGAGAATGCTGGAATTGATGGGTCTATCGTTGCAGATAAGTGCAAGAATGAGAAGCCGGGCGTTGGCTTTGATGCAAATGACATGAAGTGGGTAAACATGGTCGATAAGGGAATTATCGATCCTGTTAAGGTCACAAGAAGCGCCCTTCAGAATGCAGCCTCCATTGCTGCTCTTATTCTTACAACAGAGTGCGCAGTGACTGATATTCCTTCAAAGGAGCCTCCAATGCCAAATCCCAATCCTGGCATGGGAATGATGTAGTATAAGGACGAGGCCTAGCCTCGTCTTTTTTTTAACTGTTACTATTTAACTCTTTGCAACATAAAGGTTTTCCGTTTTTAATCTTGACCGTAGCCAAATAGATTGGTAAGGTTATGGCTATCATCTTGATAATGAGGTAATGAAATATGAATCTTTACGCATTGATGGGAACCAGTGAAAGTGGAGCTAGCGCAGGCGGCTCTATGGCCACAACTCTCATTACATTTGTTCTGATTATTCTAATCTTCTGGTTTTTGATTATCAGACCGCAGAGAAAGAAGGACAAAGAGGCAAAGGCAATGCTTGCCGCAATTAAGAAAGGCGACAAGGTTGTAACAATCGGCGGTATTCACGGTACTGTCGTGATGGTAAAGGACACTACTGTCATTCTTAAAGTCGATGATTCTGCCAGAATCGAATTCAATAAGAATGCCATCTCGTCTGTTCTAAATAAGGACGGCACTCCAGCAAAGACTCCAAGTGAGGAGAAGAAGGAGAAGAAGGCCGAGGAAAAGGCTGAAAAGAAGGCAGAAGAGAAGGAGAAGAAGGCTGAGGATAAAGAGGCCAAGCTCGAGGATAAGAGCGCTGAGAAGAAAGACGAGGTCTCAGAGGCTGCAATCAAAGAGACTCCAGAAGAACTCAAGAAGATAGTTAAATGAATAAAGGCGCAAGGATCGCTCTGACCCTTTTCGTCATACTGGTATGTACCGGAATGCTCACACCGACATTCTGGTACTACGTAGTTGTGCCAAGGGATATAAAGATAATGGCCTCCTCTACCAATGAGGAGATTCGCTCATATACTCAGTCCTATGCATCAAATAGGGTCTCTGAACTTACGGCTAAGGCTCTTTCAAATGGAAGCGAGAAGATATCTGGTGGCGATAAGTATCTAATAAGCGATGCCAAAAGGTCTCTTAGCGAAAGACGTTTAAGCACTCCTGATAAGTGGACATACTATTCTCTTCTTTCCTCGTTTGCCAATGAGGGCGAGCTCTTCTCGGCAGTTGAGAACCATACGAGAAAGAGAATCCAGAATACAAAGACTCTTTCGAATTTCATACTTAATTTGGGGCTTGATCTCAGGGGAGGCATGTCAGTGCTTCTTGAGGCAGATGTTGATGGGTATGAGGAAAAGACTGGAGAGAGGCCCTCTCAGAGTGAGCTTAGCGCACTTTTGAATGAGGATATTCAGATTCTCAATTCCAGAATAGACCAATATGGGGTAACAGAGCCCCAAATCAGACAAGAAGGCGGGGACAGAATTCTCATTGAGATTCCTGGAGAGGCTGATAGCGAAAGAGTGAATTCGTTTATTCGAAGCAGAGGCTCTCTTACATTCCAGCTTGTAGATCAGGAGCTTACCAATAGGGTAAATAGACTCTATTCTACAAATCCAAGTCAGCTAATTGCGCCAGATGGGTCAATCATACCCCAAAGCTACATTCCAGAGGGAATGAGCCTCATGGGCTACTATCTAAATGATGCCTATGGTCTTGAGTACCTTGATAGCTTTGCTGTTCTCTATGATGAGGTTGCAATCGATGGCTCTCATTTGAGGAGAGCAGAGACTTCTAGGGATCAGCAGACCAATAGGCCTGTTGTCAACTTCTCATTTGATACAGAGGGCGGAAGTATCTTCAGGGAGTTTACTTCCAGGAATGTCGGAAGGCCGCTTGCTGTCGTGATGGATGGAAAGGTTAAGAGTATTGCGACGATAAATAGTGTAATAAGCCAAGATGTTCAGCTCACCGGCGGATTTACCGAGGAGGAGGCAGAGAGCCTTGCTGTAACATTAAAGACCTCCTCTCTTCCGATAGATCTCAAAGTTGTCTCACTTGAGAGTGTTGGGGCATCTCTTGGCGATGATGCTATTAAGATGGCGCTCTATGCCCTGCTATTGGGTATATTCCTGGTTCTTGCCTTTATGATTATCTACTATGGACCGAGCGGAATCGTTGCAGATATAGCGCTTCTAATGAACCTATACATCATGCTCTCGCTCTTGTCTGTTCTGAACTTTACGCTCACTCTTGCCTCCATTGCCGGCATAGTCCTGACTCTTGGAATGGCAATTGACTCCAATGTCATCATCTATGAGAGGATGAAGGAGGAGATCAGAGGCGGTGCCATTGGCTATATGGCCGTTAAGGCTGGCTTCAAGAGAGTCTTCTGGACGATTATGGACTCCAACGTAACAACCATAATTGCTGCAGTTGTTCTCTCAATTTTCGGTTCAAGCACAGTAAAGGGATTTGCAAATACGCTTGCGATAGGCATCGCTGCCTCTCTCTTTACATCGCTCTTTGTGACACATCTCATCTACGATATGACGATAAGCGAAGAGAAGATGAATAGAGTAAGGCTCAGTTGGAGGAGGAAGGCATTATGAGAAGACCATTTGAGATTCTTAGATACAGATGGTGGGCCTTCTCGCTCTCCATTCTGATTATAGTTTTGGGCATTGTCTTTTATTTTGTATTTGGGGGCTTCAATACTGGACTCGATTTCGGTTCAGGCTATTCTCTGAGATTCGAGCTTGATCCAGTTGGGCTTGAACTCTCGTATAGTGGTCCGGGAGAGGTGGTTCTCTCCAAATCGGGAACCCTTTTGACAGTGCAAAAAAGGCTCTCTGGCACAATTGAGAGAAGTGAGCTGAGGCTCGATTCATACTCGGATATGGAGAGCTTGGCAAAGAGACTTGAGGATGATGGCATTGACGTAATTTCCTACGACTCTGCTCTAAAGCCATCTGACATGGTATCGGGGTACAATTGGCCGCTTACTCTCTCAAGCGAAATAAAGAGCATCAATTTTTTCAGTGGAGACTATGCCTCGATTGATGATTTGAGAGATATCTTTGGGTCTTCTGTTCAGATACAGAAACTCGGAAGAGGATATCAAGTAAGGTCAATTGTCGATGATAGCACCAGTCAAGATGCCATTCAGAATGAATTCTTGTCGATTCTCAGAGAGAACTTCGGCTCATCATTTGTCGTTCTTGGATCTGACTTTGTCGGACCTAGGTTCTCATATTCGCTCTTTAGGTCCTCAATCTATGCAATTGCAATTGCAATCGTCCTGATACTTATCTACATTTCAGTCAGGTTCAGGCCCTCTTATGCAATTTCGTCGGTTATAGCGTTATTTCATGATGTTCTATGCATGCTCTCGTTTATTGTGGTCTTAAGATTGGAAGTGAACGCAACGACTATCGCTGCAATCCTGACGATAATCGGCTATTCACTTAATAACACTATTGTCATATTTGACCGCATAAGAGACACAATCAAGGAGCAGAAAGACAAAAGGAAGAAGGACAGCGTTGATTGGATTATCAACGATTCTGTAAGAAGGTCCTTTACCAGAACTCTCATAACGACGATAACAACGCTTGTGGCAATTATTCCTCTCTCCATCTTCGCAACTGGTGAGATCAGGCTCTTTGCAATAAATCTTCTTTGGGGTCTTATAATTGGCGCTTACAGCTCCAACTTCATTGCCCCTGCGCTCCTCTACCTATTCAATAAGGTTATGCCCATTGATAAGTTCAAGGAGAAGAAAGAGGAGAAGGATCTCTTGATGGAGAGCTGATGGAACTTATCTATTCAAACAGTATCGGCTTTTGCAGCGGTGTAAAGAGAGCATTCTCTATACTCGATGAGGCAATTGAATATTCACGCTTAAAAAATGTCCTCGTATATCTATATGGGGACATTGTTCATAATGAGAGGGCTGTTCTTGAAGTAAAGAAGAGGGGTGTTATAAAAATCGAGAGCGCTGATGATTTCAAGCCGGGCTCTATTCTGGTTATCAGAGCGCATGGAATCTCAAGTAGACACCTTTCTGAATTCAAGAAGAAGAATGCCATTGTCTTTGATGCGACTTGTCCCATTGTAAAGAAGAGCTACGAGCTATTGTCTAACGCAAAAAATTCAAAGGCAATTTTGGGCAAAAGGGACCATGATGAGGTGAAGGAGCTCAAAGACGAGTTTCCTGATGCCTATATTGCCGGCAGTGTTGATGATCTTAAAACTCTTAAAAGCGGTGTTTATGACGCCGTTCTTCAGACTACGCTATCAAGAGAGACTCTCTCTAGAGTCACTTTCTTTTTGGAGAGCGCAGATATTAAGATGAATTTTCTGAATTCAATATGCTACGAGACAGCAAAGAGGCTTGACTCGCTTCTTTGCCTAAGTGATAAGTCCGATGCGCTTTTGGTAATTGGCGACAAGAAGAGCTCGAACACAAAAATGCTCTTTGATAGGGCTAAGAGCCTTGGCCTTCCTGCCTATTTTGCAGAGGATATCAGGGATGTATTGGGTTATCTCTCTCAGTATGAGAGAGTCGGAGTTATTTCTGGCACATCAACCCCAGAGTCTCTTTATCTTATTTGATTCTCTTTGATATAGAGAAATCGCCTTAGTTTTTTTATAATCTCATGGGAGTCAATATGGCAGAGGATAAGAGGGTAACAATCAAGCTCTGCATGGGTT
>CANRIJ010000040.1 GCA_947630635.1 uncultured Spirochaetaceae bacterium
AGGTATACAGGCACAAGCGAGGCCTGCCAGTCATGAGAGTGGATTATATCTGGTCTGAACCCTATAAGCGGCAGTGATGATAGAACGGCCTTTGAGAAATATGCAAACCTCTCAAGATCCTGAAAAAGGTCATAGTATGGAACAAGACCAGAAAAATACTGCTCATTGTCAATGAAGTAGTAGGTTATGCCATCTAGAACCAGCTTCTTTACTCCAACATAGATTCTGTTGTCCATCTGAAAGTAGTAGACAGTCTCCATTTTGTCTCTGTAGATGTCTTTAATAGAATGGTATAAAGGAAGTATGACTCTTATGTCATATTCCCTTTTGTCCATTGCCTTTGGAAGCGCTCCAACGACATCTCCAAGTCCGCCAGTCTTTACAAATGGCACACATTCGCTTGCTACATAGAGTATTTTCTTCATCATAGTCTCCTGTTTAGATTTTAAATCATTTGGCCTGTTAAGGTGCTTTTATTCTCAATTGTTTCATATTATTGAATTTGCTAGAATTTTCTCTGTTGGCGGAGGCTTTTTGATGAAGAAGATTGAGCTCGAGAAAAATTATAGCCCAAAAGACTTTGAAGACAGAATCTACAAGATGTGGATGGATAAGAAGGAGTTCTCACCCAAAGAGGGCGAGGGACATTTTTCCATCGTAATGCCTCCACCAAATGTCACGGGCATTCTGCATATGGGCCATGCCCTAAACAATACTCTCCAGGACGTTATAATCCGCCACCAGAGGATGAAGGGCATTCCGACACTATGGGTTCCTGGAACAGATCATGCTGGGATCGCAACTCAGAATGTAGTTGAGAGACAGCTTAAGAAAGAGGGACTAAGACGCCAGGATATTGGGCGTGAGAAGTTTCTCGAGAGAACATGGGCTGTTAAGGAGAAGCATCACGATATAATAAAGAAGCAGCTAGAGGTAATGGGCTGCTCCTGTGATTGGGACAGAGAGCGATTTACCATGGATGAGGGACTCTCTAAGGCTGTTAGAGAGGCATTTGTCTCTCTATATGAGAAGGACCTGGTCTATAGGGGGAAATACCTTGTCAATTACTGTCCAAAGTGCGGTACTGCCCTTGCAGATGACGAGGTTGAGTATGAGGATACCCCGGGCACTCTCTTTGATGTGAACTATCCATTTGCCGATGGATCTGGAAATATAACAGTTGCAACTACAAGGCCAGAGACAATGTTCGGAGATGTAGCTGTTGCAGTGCACCCCGATGACGAGCGCTATAAGAGCATTGTAGGAAAGATGCTTCGCCTTCCTCTTACCGATAGATTGATTCCAATAATCGCGGATTCATTTGTCGATATGGAGTTTGGAACCGGCATGGTCAAGATTACTCCTGCCCATGACCCAAATGACTGGGAGGCAGGAAGAAGACATAACCTTGAGGCAATAAATATTCTCAATCCAGATGGTACACTTAATGACAAGGTCCCAGAAAAGTACAGGAATATTCCTGCAGAAGAGGCGAGGAAGATGGTGGCAGAGGATTTAAAGAAGGAAGGCTACCTTGTTAAGACCACTGACCATCCCCATTCAGTCGGTCACTGCTATCGCTGCCATGGAATTGTTGAGCCATATCTTTCAGAGCAGTGGTTTGTAAGAATGAGAAGCCTTGCAGATATGGCTCTAGAGGCCTTGAAGAAGGACGAAATCGTCTTCTATCCAAAGAAATGGGAGAATACATATATACACTGGATGGAGAATATTAGGGACTGGTGTATCTCTAGACAGCTCTGGTGGGGACACAGAATTCCGGTTTGGTATTGTGATGACTGTGGTGAGATGAGTGTTTCAAGAGAGGATATAAAAGAGTGTCCGAAGTGCCATTCTAAGCATATTCATCAGGATACAGATGTTTTGGATACTTGGTTCTCTTCATGGCTTTGGCCCTTCTCAACGCTAGGCTGGCCAGAAAAGAGCGAGGATCTAAAGAGATTCTTCCCTACTAGCACGCTTGTATCTGGCTATGACATCATATTCTTCTGGATTTCAAGGATGATTATGGCAAGCGAGGAGTTTATGCACTCTGTTCCATTTAAGGATATAGTCATTACCTCTCTTGTAAGAGATACCCAGGGCAGAAAGATGTCCAAATCTCTCGGAAATGGCATAGACCCGATAGATGTTATTGATAGGTATGGTGCAGATGCCATGCGCTTTACTCTCTGCTTCTTGGCAGCCCAGGGCCAGGATGTCCAGATTGATATGGATTCATTCAAGCTTGGAAGCAAATTTGCAAATAAAATCTGGAATGCCACAAGATTTTTGCTGATGAATCTAGAGGGCAGAAAGCTCGTTGATGTAAAGAAAAGCGATCTGTCTCTTATCGACAGATGGATTTACCATCGCTTCAATGAGACGGCTAAGAGCGTTGAGAGTCAGATGGCATCATATAAGTTCAATGAGGCATCCCAGAGTGTATATTCATTCTTCTGGAATGATTTCTGCGATTGGTATGTGGAATCTGCTAAGGAGAAGATGCTTTCAGGAAGCGATAGAGAGAAGGACCTTCAGGTCTCTATCTTCATGGACCTCTTGGAGAAGTCCATGAGACTTATGCATCCATTCGTATCATTCTTAACTGAAGAGATATACCAAAAGCTTCCAAACCATAAGGGAGATGTTATTGTAAGTGAGTATCCTATGTGGGATAAAGAGCTGGAGAGCTCTGAGGATGAGAGGGTCTTCTCTCTTATGCAGAGCTTTGTTAGGGATATCAGAGGCGCAAGAGCCTCCATTGGAATTGCCCCTGAGAAGAAGCTCAAGGCTGTTATTTCAACTAAGGATAAGGATCTAGTAAGGCTATTGAGGGAAGAGGATGGGTTTATTAGATCTCTTATGGGACTTGAAGAGCTCTTAATAGACGAAAATGGCGATTTAGAT
Source organism: uncultured Spirochaetaceae bacterium (assembly GCA_947630635.1). Taxonomy (GTDB): domain Bacteria; phylum Spirochaetota; class Spirochaetia; order Sphaerochaetales; family Sphaerochaetaceae; genus Ornithospirochaeta. The sequence goes on from CANRIJ010000040.1 coordinate 2,911, forward strand.
ACCTCCAAGACCTTCCCAATTCACAACCTTAGTTATGAGGCATATCTATTTATAGGAGATGCCATAAATGTTGATAGCGAGGTTAAGAAGCTCCAAGACGAGATTAAGAAGACCGAGGCTCTTCTTGCTCAGACAGACAAAAAGCTATCCAATAAGGCCTTTATGGAGAATGCCAAGAGAGAGGCCATTGATAAAGAGCTTCATAAGAAGGATGAGTTTGAGAGCAAGATCAAGGCTGAAAAAGAGCATATCGAGCTCTTGGAAAAGCTTAGGTAATAGGGTGGATCTATTTAAAAAAAGGGTGCCATTAAAAGCACCCTTTTTAATTATTTAGCCTCTTTTTCGGCTTCTTTTTCTGCCTTTTTCTTCTCTTTCTCTTCCTGGAGCTCTTTTCTTCTTGCTCTTGCGAGCTTGTTGATTTCAGCAAGTGCCTTTCTGGCGCGAGAAGCTGAAACCATTACGTCTTTGTCTTCGAACTTTGAATTCTCAAGAACGTAGGCCTCGTACTGTGCTACTAACTGTTCATGTGTTGTCATATAGCATCGTCCTTCCTTTAAGTGATTTATATATTAAAGGATATCATGATTGTTTAATAAAACAACTAAATTGATTTTAAAAACGCATTTATAAGCAGGATAAACCGTTTTAGTTAGATTTCTCTGCCCTTCCATATGAAGTTCTTTCCTGTTACTCGCCTATAGATTCCATGAACATACATTACGCATATCATAGTTATGGAAATAGGGGCTGAAATACTTACGAGTTTTCTGTAGTTTGTATTTCTGCAGCCCATAAACCAGCCGAGCCAGAATAAGAGCCATCCAATTAGAAGCAATAGGCAATAATTGTTCCATCCAATGAAAATCAAGAAGAATATGAGCGAAAGTGGTGCCCATGCAATGATCATTAGAAATAGAGCGAGAAAAATTACAGGTGCGAGTATTGCAGGAACAGCTGGGAAGACTCCAGAAATAGATCTTTCCATGCCTTTGAATGCGCCTTTCTTATCTGAATACATATAGCATGCTACAAATTCTGAGGCATTTATGAAGGCATACTTCTTTTTGTGCTTAGTAAAGAGCTTGACTAGTCCCATGTCATCGACAACTGTGTTTTTCACGCCTAGGTATCCGCCGACTTCGTAGTAAGCGTCCTTTCTCATCATAATGAACTGCCCAATTGCAAATGCAAAGAAGGGCGACTGTATCTTATAGAAGAGGAAGTGGGGAATCATGACATTTGCAAACATCATTGCCGATATATTTATTGAGCCCCAATAGGATCTGCAGAGCTCTGTGGGAAGGCCTGATATTATATCAAGGTTGTGCTTCTTCATTATTGCAACCGTATGGGCAACCGATGTTGAGGCATGGGCAGTATCTGCATCTGTTGCAAAGAGATATTCGCCCTTTGCATATGGAATGAGCTGGAGTAGGGCATTCATTTTTCCGTGTTTTGTGTATTTTACTGATGGATCTGTTTTGTATCCCTTTATCCTTGGATCCAGCTTTGTGTACTCATCTATTATCTCTTGGGTCCTGTCTGAGCTTTGGTCGTTTATTACAAGGATCTCTATATTCTTATAGGTTTGATTCATAAGGGATTTCAAGAGACGAGGAAGGTTTTTCTCTTCGTCGCGTGCTGGAATTATCACCGAGACAAGAGGACCCTCGTCTTTTATTTCCACCTCTTCCATTTTCTTGAAGTAGAGCATATTGAAAGAGGTGCATATAAACGTATAGATACCTACAACTATCATCAATATTGCAAATATAATCAGGACAATCATAGGACTTGGCTTTGCAGCTCTCTACCTCTTTTTAAGTGATATGTAGGCTTCTTCCTACGGTGCTTAAATATTAATTATTATCGCTATTATTGTCTATTTAGGGTCGCTTTATACTTGGCTCTGAGAGAAAGGCATCTCTATCTATGAGCAATTTTTGTAAGGATATATCCTTTTTTGAGCTTAGTTCTGCTCTTTATAAAGCCTTTTTTGCCATGGTCAAGCTTTTCAGTCTCTTCAAGACTTTCATTAAGAAGCCTAAAGTCCTTAATCTGGAGGTATGGCACCTCGGGTCCTATGGCGTCTATTTTGTCGTCGCTCTTTATCTGGTTCTTGATATCTACTTCGAAGATTCCAGGCTCTATTTCTCCTTTGATGCTTCCGAGGAATTTTCTTCTCCCGTCGTATCCCTTATCTGTGATATTGCTACTTTCAGCTCTCTCTTCTGGGAAGAAGAATGCAGTAGTGAACTCCCTATGCGATACATCCTCAATGGCATCAATGTATTTATCCATATCCTTATCGCGGTCTATAGCCTTTCTGTAGGCACGAGTTATTGTCGCGACATAGAAAATCGATTTCATTCTGCCCTCGATCTTTAAGGACGAGAGTCCTGCCCTCTCAAGCTCCTCAATGTGATTTACCATATTTAGGTCTTTTGAGGAGAGGATGGTTGTATAGTCGCCATACTCCTCTATCGGGAAATGCTCTCCCTCTCTTTCTTCCTCTTCAAGATAATAGCCAAGTCTGTATTTCCATCTGCATGTATGGGAGCAGTCTCCCTGATTTGCGCTTCTTTTAGTTAGAAATTGCGATAGTAGGCATCTTCCGGAGTAGGACATGCACATTGCCCCATGTGCAAATGCCTCAAGCTCCAGCTCTGGGACTCTGTCCTTTATCCTTTTTATGTCATCAAGGGAGGCCTCTCTCCCCAGTATCACCCTCTTAAAGCCAAGAGAATAGTACATTCTTGCGCTCTCGCTGTTGATGCAAGATGCCTGAGTTGAAAGATGCAGCTCTCTTTCTGGGAAATTCTTCTTTAAAAATGGAACAAGTCCGATGTCTGAGATGATGAAGGCATCAAAGGGCCATTTTGCGATATCCTCCTTCATCTCGTATAGTCTATCCAATTGGCTCTCTTTGAATATTATGTTAAGCGCTCCATAGAGCTTCTTGCCCTTTTCTTTTTTAAGGCGTTTTGCCTCTTCTAGCTCATTGTCTGAGAAATTCTCAGCATTGGCCCTTAGGGAGAACTCCCTAAGGCCCATATATGCTGCGTCTGCCCCATAGTCGTAGGCGACCTTTAGTTTCTCTAGACTCCCAGCTGGAGAAAGTAGCTCTATTGAGGCCAATTGAGCACCTTTCCGATTGCCTCTGCCCTCGAGATGTTCTCTCTGTTCTTCTCTTCCTCTTCGAGTCTCTTTCTTTCGCTCTGAACGAACTGAAGCTCCTCTTTGGAGAGTCTAGCAGAGGTCTCCTTCGGGAAGGCGATTTTGATTACCTCGCTTATATCCGAGACTGGATGGAAGATAACATCGCCCTTTACTTCATCGCTGAGCTTATCTAGGTCTTTCTGGTTTCTTTCCGGAATAATTATCTCTTTAATCCCATTTCTGCGAGCTGCGAGGATCTTTTCCTTGAGTCCGCCAATTGGCATGACCTTTCCTGTAAGAGTGAGCTCTCCGGTCATTGCAAGATCCTTTAGAATCGGAGTATCTCTGTACATCGACCAAAGGGCTGTAAAGAGTGTGATTCCAGCAGATGGGCCATCCTTAGGGACTGCCCCTTCAGGAATGTGGATATGCACGGAGTTCTCTTTGAAGAACTTGATATCGAGTCCTCTTATAAATGCCTCTTTCTCAAGAGTGGACCATGCAATAGATACCGATTCCTTCATTACATCCCCGAGTTTTCCCGTTATCTTTAGGTCACCCTTGAATGGAAGGGATTCTGCCTCTATTAAAAGGACATCTCCGCCCATGCTTGTCCAAGCAAGGCCCACTGCGGTTCCCGCCTTATCGGCCTTGACTCTCTCATCTGATGGGAAGAGGGGCTTTCCAAGGTATTTCTCAACGTCTTTGGACTTTATAGAGACAGGTAGACTCTGATCTTTGTTCTCCAGAATCGACAGGGCCACCTTTCTCATTACCTTGTCAATCGATTTCTCGAAGTTTCTTACTCCTGCCTCTCTTGCATACTCCTCGGCAATCTTTGTCAGCGATTTGCTGTCAAATCTCACTTCTTGTTTCGAAAGTCCATTCTTCTTCAAGAGCTTGGGAACAAGATATTGAGAGCCGATGTGTATCTTTTCATTTGGAGTATATCCACCAAGCTCGATTATCTCCATTCTGTCCAAAAGCGGCTCTGGTATTTTAGATACATCGTTTGCAGTTACGATGAAGAGCACCTTTGACAGGTCATATGGGATATCGATATAGAAGTCCTGGAATGAGTTATTCTGCTCAGGATCCAATACCTCTAAAAGAGCTGCTGCAGGATCTCCCTGATGGGACTCTCCCATCTTGTCTATCTCATCGATTAAGAATACCGGATCTGGAACTCCCGTCTTCTTCATGCCTTGGATTATTTTCCCGGGCATTGCGCCGATATAGGTTCTTCTATGGCCCTTGATCTCGCTCTCATCTCTCATTCCCCCAACAGAGAAGCGGTAGAATTCTCTTCCAAGGGCAGTAGCGATTGACCGGCCAACAGAGGTCTTTCCAACTCCCGGAGGACCAGCAAGGCATATTATGGCACCCTTTGAAGTCTGTGCCTTTAAGCGAGAGGCAAGGAATTCCAAAATCCTTTCCTTGACTTCCTTCATCCCATAGTGATCCTTCTCAAGCTGGTCTTTTACCTTGATGATGGAATAGTTTGGAGCCTTGTCCTCAAATGAGAAGGGAAGCGCGAGGAGATTGTCGATATAGACCTTGGTGAGCATGTATTCGGGGTTCATTGGCTCAAGGCCTGAGAGCTTCTCAAGCTCTCGGTCAAGAGCATCCCTAAACTCCTGAGGAAGCCTCTTTTCTCGTGCTTTCTCATAGATATCGGGAGCTCTTCCCATCTTTGGGTCCTGTAGTCCTGAGGAGTCTCCGCCTCCTGTGAGTTTAGAGAGCTCTCCGTTCAGGACTCTTATCTGCTCACGGAGAATCGCCTCTTTGTTCTTGTTCTTTATTTGGTCAAAGATGCCATTTCTGATCTCGTTTTCTCTCTCAAGAACCTCTTTTTCGGCCGTTATGTAGCTTAAGAGCTTCTCGATTCTCCCCCTTGGGCTTCTTGTCTCAAGAATGTCCTCTAAAAACTCAGGTGTGGCATTGTTGAGTGCGCTTGCCGTATAGAAGGAAATGAGTGATGGATCTTCAATATTTGCGATATTCACATCGGTTGCAAATGTGAAGATCTGAGGATTCTTTGCAAGTTCTTGAACTGTGTCCTTCAGTACTCTGATGTAGGGTTTTAGCGCCTTTTCAGCGCTAAGGTCATCGGGGTACTCCTCAATTTTTGCATAATTGAGTGAATCGATCTTCTCTATGCTATTGATTTTCACTCTTTTAAGAGTTGATATGAAAACATGAAGGCAGCTATTGGGCAGCCTTATAAATTTTGATACCTTTGACAGCGTTCCGACATTTGAGAATGCGCTGTTATCGCCTTGTTTCTGAAGTAGGGCGACAAAGTATCCATCGTCCTCGATTATCTTATTCATGACTCTTATGTCATCGGGGCGACCGATCATAAGAGTGGTAAAGGTCTCTGGGAAGAGCGGTCTTCCAGTAAGAGGGAGAACGGGTAGTTTTTCCGAGGTTTCGTTTTTCTCTTTTTGATTATCCACTTTTCAGCTCCTCTTGATTCTTATTTAGCGTTATTTTGTGCGCTTATTCCTTTTTATACAATAAATAAAGGCCGTAATTTCTATGAAATCTGTGTCAAAGTAACACACTGGTTGATTTTTGTTGCAAGAGGTGCCTCATCTCGTGTCTACTAGTATTAGGAGAGTGCCTCTATGGAAAGACTTGCCCTAATTGCGATTGGTGGAAATTCGCTTATCTCTGATGAATCCCATGTAACAGTAAAGGATCAGCTTAGTGCCTGTGAGAATACGGCAAAGTACATAGCAAAGCTTATCCAATCGGGTTGGAGAGTTGTGATTACACATGGCAATGGGCCACAGGTTGGCTATATTCTCCGTCGTGCAGAGATTGCTTCTACAGAGCTTCATACCGTCCCCCTTGATAGCTGTGTAGCAGACACCGAGGGAGCTATTGGCTACCAGCTTCAGATATCGATTCTGAATGAGCTCAATAAGCTTGGAATAAAGAGAAATGTTATAAGCGTTGTCACTGAGGTAGAGGTGGATGATAGGGACCCATCATTTGAAAACCCCACCAAGCCCATTGGCTCATTTATGGCCAAGGAGGTTGCCGAAGAGCATAGAGATAAAGATGGGTGGCACATAATTGAGGATGCAGGAAGGGGCTATCGCAGAGTTGTGCCCTCTCCAAAGCCAATTGATGTCGTTGAGAAAGAGACAATAAAGAGGCTTCTTGAAGAGGATGTCGTCGTAATTGCAGCCGGTGGCGGCGGAATTCCCGTAGTAAGGGACAAAAGCGGCGCTCTTCATGGGAAGGAGGCGGTTATTGATAAGGACCTGGCTTCAGCTCTTCTTGCAAAGTACCTCAATGTGGATGTCTTTATGATCTCTACCGCCGTTGATAAGGTGTGTATTGACTACAAGAAGCCAAATGAGAAGAAACTTGACTCAATGAACCTCAAAGAAGCGGAGAAATACATAGCCGAGAAGCAGTTTGCACCAGGCTCTATGCTTCCGAAGATCAATGCTGTGGTGGATTTTGTAAGGACAACTGGCAAGATTGGAGTAATTTCCACCCCTGAAAATATAAAAGAGGCGATACTTGGGGAGGCTGGTACGAGAATAACTCTCTAAAAAAGACGCTAAAATACTTAATTGCAATGATTTAATTTGGTTGATTTTGCTAATCATTCTCTTTTTCTTATTACCTTTATGGTATGGAACAGAATAAGAGAAAGGTCTTTTTGAAGCTTGATGATCTTCCTTCGGGCTTTGCCGGAGATGATATAATCCCAGGGTGCATAGTCCTTGAAGGCGGCGCCTTCAGGTCTCTTCATCAGGAGGGTTTTTTGGATGCCCTCATGGAGTCGGGCATTAATCTATCATGCGCAGTGGGAACCTCTGCAGGCTCTTTAAATGGCTTTGGATATATTTGCGGCAATATAGGCAAGGCTGCCTATTTGAACCTCAAATATAGACGAGATCCAAATTACGTATCAGTCAGAAACTATCTCAAGACAGGGTGCGTAATCGGCTTTGACTACATAATGAAGAACAGAAGCGTCAATGATGGGATTCCCTTTAGGGAGGAGAGGCTAAAGGATCCAAGGCGTCGCTTTGTGGCTGTATGCACAAATGTGGAGACAGGAGAGGCTGAGTACCTTGAGAGAACAAACTGCGATGACCTATATGCTGCGATGAAGGCCTCATCTTCAATTCCGTATTTTATGAGAATGCTTGAAATAGATGGAAAGAAATACCTTGATGGGGGCTGCTCGGATCGCATTCCATATCAATGGGCAATAGACCAGGGCTATGAGAAAATCATAGTCGTTAAGACCAAGCCTGATTCTTATAGAGAGAAGAAGAAGACCAAGGTAAGGCATATGGGCGAATATGCAATATACAGAAAGTATCCCAACCTTGCGGAGAAGATCATAAATAGGGCAGAGATCTACAACAGGCAGGTTGAAGAGCTTGATAGGCTCAAGAATCAGGGCAGGGTCTTTGTAGTTGCACCTGAGGAGCCGATGCAGTGTAGGAGTCTTGAGAATAATATGGAGACTCTTGGAGACCTATATTTTGAGGGTTTTAATCAAGGCATGAGGATGATTGGAGATATCAAAAGGTATCTTGGTCTTCCAGACAATGAAGAGGAGCTAAAAAGCGGCTAAGGCTTTTTTATAGATTTCTGTTTTCATAAAAGGGGCCGAGGCCCCTTTTTAAGTAATCCCTTTGGATTGACCTCTTGATATTTAACAATGAGAATTTACTGGGGATTGATTTGGATTCAAGACGATTTCTTAATGGCAGAGAAGATATGATACTCACTCTCAGAAGTGAGTACTCATTGATGCTCTCTCTTGCAAAGTCTGGCTTTTATGAAGAAGCCGCTGAGCATGGTGAGAGGGCATTTAGAATTTCAAGGGATATATTCACTCTCTATTCTAATGAAACCGAGAGTGTTCTTGATAAACTTATAAAAGTATATAGAAGATCAGATAGAGAAGAGAGAATAGCTGAGCTTGAATTGTTCTTGAAGAGAATTGAGGAGAAGAAGATTAAGTGAGAGCAGACATCAGAAAGATGAGTTTGACAGAGCTCAGAAGCGAGCTTGAGAAATATGATGATAAGGCTATTAAGAAAAACAAGAGGTATTATGAAATCTTTGATGAGATATGCCTTAGGGAATTTGAGTCACAGCTTTATGATGATGCGCTTAGAGATACCAAAGACCTCTATAGGGAGGTGCTAAATCGCGATGGAAAGGACTCTGCTGAGTCTCTTGATTATGAGGGCAAGATACTCGCTATAAGAATAGCCTCCCATGATGAGGTGGATGATAACGAGATATTCCAGCTCTTTGGAAAATACAAGACGCTCTTTGGAGAGTATTCAAAGGAGACAATTGGCTTCATGATCTTTGCCTCCACTCTCTTCATGGTGATTCAGGAGCCCTTTACATCATTCGAGTTCTTTTTTAAGGCCTATAATGCAACTGTTGCCCTAGAGGGCGCCCTCTCAGACTCTGCTCTTGACCTCCTCTCTGAGATTACGAGAAAGCTTTCGGATTATGGTGCTACCTCCATTGCCGTGAGCCTTGCAGAAGAGACACTGGCTGGAATCAACAACGATACTCCTATAGACAACAGGATAGTGAGACTCTATGATATCCTCTCCTATGCATATAAGGATGAGGAGAATAGCGAGCTCTCAATAGACTACAAAAAGAAGGCGGCAGAGCTCTCTGAGAAGCTAAATGGGAGCGAGAGC